>JAEXTA010000133.1 GCA_023453665.1 Bacteroidota bacterium
GTGATATGATGCTAATAAGAACAAAAAATACACTTACAATGTTATTAGACTTGTTCATTTAATTTTCCCCTGAATTTATTGCGAATGCATACCAATGATATGCTGATCTATTATCGGGTATTTTTTAAAGAAGTTGAGAGGGGATTTCCATTGAAAATCAAACCTGCGGATGCAATCTAAATCGTTCAAAATAAGTGGATTTTAATAAATCAGTAACATTAGCTTAACACTATCTTAATATGACATAGCTATGTTCATATCAAACAATTTGAGAAGGTGAGGTATGAGAAATAAAATCCTGTTTATATGCGGTTCATTAAACCAAACAATGATGATGCATAAAATATCAATGTTTCTGGATAAGCAAGACTGCTACTTTACACCGCATTATGCGGATGGAATAATAGATCAACTATCAAACACAAAATTGCTTTCAGGTACAATTCTCGGCAGAAAGTTAAGAGCAAGTACACTTGACTATCTTAACAAGCATGAACTTAAACTTGATCTTCATGGTAAAGAAAATAATTATGACCTTGTGCTTACCTGCAGTGATCTTATAATCCCGAAAAATATCAGAAGTAAATCAATCATTCTTGTACAGGAAGGTATGACCGATCCCGAAAACTTTGCTTCTCACCTTGTTAAACAATTAAAACTTCCGAGATGGATTGCAAGTACATCTATAACCGGATTAAGTCATGCTTATTCCAAATTTTGTGTTGCATCTGAAGGATATAAAAAACACTTTACAAAAAAAGGAGTTGATCCTGAAAAGATAGTAGTAACAGGAATTCCGAATTTAGATAACTGCGAGAAATATTTTAAGAATGATTTCCCGCATAAGAATTTTGTGCTTGTTGCTACATCGGACAACAGGGAAACATTTAAGTTTGAAAACAGGCAGAAGTTCATTGAAGAATCTGTTGCTATTGCTGCCGGAAGAAGAATAATATTTAAACTTCATCCAAATGAAAATGTTGAACGCGCAGTTTGGGAAATTAATAACTATGCCCCCGGAGCATTGATCTACACAGACGGTGAAATTGGAGAAATGATTGCAAACTGTGATGTGCTTATCACAAAATACTCATCTGTAGTTTATATCGGTCTTGCATTGAACAAAGAAGTTTATTCAGAATTTGATATAGATGAATTAAAACAATTACTCCCGATTCAGAATGGCGGTTTATCCGCGTCTAACATTGCCGTAGAAGTTGAGGAACTGCTCCTGGCAGGAAATAACACGAAGATATTTATTTTACCCAATTATAATTCGGGCAGGTTAAACTTTTTACAGAGATTCAGGTTAAGACAAAATCTGCCTGCAGAGACAGCTTGAAAATGAAAATTGCTCACATTTCCGATCTTCATCTGAATACTTTTTATAGTGATTCAAACCTAAAACAAATTAAACAGCTTTTTAAATATGCCGTTGATAACAGGTCTGATCATATTGTTTTGACCGGTGATCTTACAGATAACGCCTCCGAAAAAGATTTTGAAATATTAAGAAACCTTTTCAGGAAAAACGGGTTGTTAAGTTCTGAGAGACTTTCAATTGTAATCGGAAACCATGATATTTTCGGCGGACTTCAAACAGCCGAAGATATTTTTAACTTTCCTGAAAGATGCAAGAAAGTTGATTATGATTTCATGGTAAATATGTTCGTAGAATATTTCAAAGAGACATTTGATGATTGTGTTTATAAATCAGAAGAAAATCATTTCCCTTTTGCAAAGCTTATTCGGGATACTCTGATAACGGGAGTTAATTCAATAGCAAGGTATTCCGGAGTTAAAAACCCCTTCGCTTCAAATGGTGAAGTTGATGTACATCAATTTAATGAACTGTTCAGGATACTTGAAACATACCAGGATGTTAAACACAAACTGGTTTTGATCCACCATCATTTTAACAAAATGAAGATTAACAAAAAGAAAACTGCTTCAACATTCTGGCAGGGAATAGAAAAACAAACAATGAAGCTCCGTAAAAAAGGAAGATTGTTTAATCTATTTAATCAATATAAAATTGACCTTGTACTTCATGGTCATTTACATGATTCAGTTGAGTATTGCAGGAAGGGAATAAGATTCAGTAACGGCGGAGGCAGCATCAGATCATTTCAGAAAAATTTTGTTAACGTAAATTTTGTTAATCTTAATAATGAAGGAATAACAACTGAGATTCATGCAATACGTGATTTTACATTGGCTCCGGTAATAATTAAAACAGAGGAAAAAATTAAAAGAGGTTTTGAATCAACTCCTCAGCTATCAGAGGCAGTAGTATATTAGCTCTAGTTTTTATTATAGTTCCTGCTGATACCAAAAAAGAAATGAGGGTGTTAGGGTTTTAAAATTGTTAGGGCAAAAAACATCATTTAATAATTTCAAGATTTCATTTCCTTTTTTTGTAATATGCAATTGTTTTTAATTTTGATTAGTGAATTAATTTCAATTGTGATTGTTACGTATGAAAACAAATCAAATATCTTTATTCCCGTTTAACCTGCTTCCCGTTATCACAGCACTTCTTTTTACTCTTCCGGCTTCTGAAATTTTATCACAACAAAATGATGCTGAAAATAAAAGAGTAGACCTGGATGTCAGTTACTTTTACGATAGCGCCCATCATTGGTATGATATACGTGAAGAACAAAGAATGATTGACCCGGTTAAAGATCAGCAAAGATTTAATAAAAATGAATTTGAAAAAATTGCGGACAACATTCTTTTGTTCCAGAAAAGTAATGGCGGATGGGCAAAAAATTATGATATGCTTGCAATGCTTTCTGATGAACAAATGAGATCGGTTGAGTCATCTAGACATTCAATCAATACTACATTTGATAATGGAACAACATATTCACAAACAGATTATCTTGCTAAAGTTTATTACCTAACGGGAAAACAAAAATATCATGATGGTTTTCTTAAAGGAATAAATTTTATATTGAAAGCTCAGTACCCAAACGGCGGCTGGCCTCAATACTATCCAGATACCAGCGGGTACAGAAAGTATATTACATTTAATGATGGCGCTATGTCGGGTATAATGATTATTCTGACAAAGATGGTCAACAAAGTTTCTTACTACAATTTTTTAGATGATTCATTGTACAACAAAATCGTTGAATCATATAAACGAGGGATTAATTGTATTCTTAATTGCCAGATTAAGCATAACGGGATACTAACTGTGTGGTGCCAGCAACATGATAACATTGATTTGACACCTCGTCCGGCACGAACCTTTGAACCCGCTGCAATTTGTAATGGTGAAAGTACGTCAATCGTGGATTTGCTAATGGCTATTGAAAATCCAGATGAAAGAATTATTAACTCGGTACAGAGTGCAGTCAAATGGTTTAAGGTGTCAGCGATAAAGGGAATTAAGGTAACAGTTGTCCCGGCTGATTCCATAGATTTTCTGTATCATACAAGTTCAGAAGATAGAGTTGTTGTTGAAGATTCATCTGCTCCACCAATATGGACACGCTTTTATGAACTTTATACACTTCAACCGATGTTTTGCACAAGAGCGGGAAAGATAGTTTATAATCTCTCTGAAGTTGAAAGAGAAAGAAGAACAGGATATGCCTGGTACATTTACGATCCGCAACGGATAATTAATCTATATCCCGAATGGCAAAAGAAGTGGTCTCCAAAGAATAATGTACTTGATGATTAATTATTCTTTTAAAGATTAAAGAAACCCTTTGCTCTTTTACATAATTGAAAGGCTAAACCAAAAGGATCTCTGAACATTATAACTTCAGATCCGTCATTAAGTTTTATTTCTTCAATAAGTGATGCGCCTGCTTTTGTGAGTGCGTTTTTCATTTCAGCAATATTATCTGTTGCAAAGGCAAAATGAAACTGTAATGTATTCATTGAAGAATAATCAGGAAATGGTGCAGCATTGTTGGAGTATAGTTCAAGTACTGTTTGCGAATTATCATCTGAAAGAAAATGTGTGAATGGATAGTCGTTTAAAGATTTGACTATCTTCATACCGCAGTTGTTGACATACCATTCAGCTTGTTCTTTTGGATTAGTTACATTTAAAGCAAAGTGTTCAAATTTCATTTTAAAACTCAAAAATATTTGTGCGTAATTTAACAATAATGTGATTGATCTGAACCAATAAGATTATTTATAAATAACACCATTTTATATGAAATATTTTCTGGCTCTTTTCTGCATTTTTCTCTATTGCGAAACAAACTATACTCAAATATTCAAAGACGAATCAGGAATTTTAAAGGATACAACATTCTCAATTTACAGTGTTTATGAAAAAGCAAAAAAGGAATTCCCTTTTATTGAAATTGCGATTGTAAATTCAGGTAATGAAATACGAGTTGATAGTAATGTTGTTTATTCTAATTCAGCAACGAGAGAATTACATCTGGATATTTATTCACCTGAAGTGGTTCAATCTAAACTGCCTGTGGTTTTGCTTATACATGGAGGTGGCTGGAAATCCGGAGATAGGCATCAGATGGTTGCGATTGCCAAGTATCTGGCATTGAATGATTACATAGCTGTTCCTGTTGAATATCGTTTATCTCCTGAGGCAAAATATCCTGCAGCAGTAACAGATGTTAAAAGCGCCATCATTTTTTTAAAGAAAAACTATGATCATTTTAATATTGATACCAATTGTGTAGCAATACTTGGTTGTTCATCCGGGGGACAATTGGCAGCATTTGTCGGAGTAACTAATAAAAATCCAAACTACGAACCTGCATTAATTCCAGGGGTAACTAATGAGGTTCAGGCGATTGTCAATATAGATGGAATACTTGATTTTACGCATCCCGGAGAAAGTGCTAAGGATACAAATTCACTTTTCCCGTCCGCTGGAAAACAATGGCTTGGTTATTCATTCAAAGAAAACCCAGATTTATGGATTGAAGCTTCCCCGGTTACATATTTAAGCAAAGACACTCCCCCGATATTATTTATAAACAGTGGAATAGAAAGATTTCAGGCGGGACAATCCAGGGCAATAGAACTATTAACTAAACATAAAATATATTTTGACATTCATACCATAAATAACTGTCCACATACCTTCTGGCTATTTCATCCCTGGTTTGAAAATACAGTTGAAACTCTCACCAAATTTTTTAACGGACGATTCGTTAAAAACTAAAAAATGCTAATTATCAAATAATTAGATTGAATTTTAGATGTGAAATTCAATATTACAGCATCTCTATTCACACTTAACATTTGGCAATCAATTTTCAAATTCATTAAGCCGATTTTTCTTGACAATGTTTTTTAATTTAAGTATTTACCATATGTGTTTATCGATAACTTTACCGATTAAGTAAACAATGACTGTGGCTCACCATGCGAAGCTGTATTGAAAATAATTATTCATATCTTCAACAATAAGTACAGATTGATTTAACGTATGTACAACGGCAACTTTCATATAGAATCTCACCTTAAAAGCACATCAAAATTAAATTACTTCAGACCATTCAAATCAAGATTCTTACTCAGTAAAAATTGTAATACCAATAACAGTTTTATTATTATCTCAGCTAAGGATAATTAATCAGGAGGATATACCATGTCTTTGCTTTACAGAATTTCTTTAGTAATGATTTTTACATTTAGTTTTCTTCCCGGCATGTTTGCACAGGGAACATTAAAGGGGATAGTAACTGATTCATTATCAGAAATACCTCTGATTGGTGCAAATGTATTTTTACTAGGCACCTCCCTGGGTAGTGCAGCAAATATTGAAGGAGAATATTCAATACATCCAATTCCTGAAGGCACATATACATTAAAAGTATCATACATAGGTTATAAAGCCAAAGAGATAGTTGTAAACATAACTTCAAATAAAGTTCTTGAATTAAATGTTTCACTTGCGTTAGATGTTGTGATGGGTGATGAAGTAATAGTAACAGGGCAGATGATGGGACAGATATCAGCGATAAACCAGCAGAGAACATCAAATACAATAATTAATGTGGTGTCGGAGGAAAAGATTAAAGAATTAGCTGATGTAAATGCGGCTGAAACAATTGGTCGTTTACCGGGTGTTTCCATATTGCGTTCTGGAGGTGAAGCTAATAAAATAATCTTAAGAGGTCTTGATGCTAAATTCACGAACATAACTATTGATGGTATAAAAGTTCCCCCAACTGACGCAACGGCGAGGGGTGTAGATCTTAGTATGATTTCGCAGAGTTCACTTGCGGGTATTGAATTATACAAAGCTCTAACTCCTGATAAAGATGCAGATGCACTGGCAGGAAGTGTTAATCTTGTTACACGAAAAGCCCCAGATGTTCGAAAGTTAAGAACCGATCTAAAAGGAAGCTATAATAATCTAATGCAATCCGCGAATCAGTATGATTTTTCAATGCAGTATGGTGAACGGTTTTTTGACAACTTATTAGGTGTTCAATTATTTGGAAACCTTGAAAATAGGATTAGAAGTAACGAACGAATAAATGTTGATTATGCCAATGCAGATACTACAAGATTTGATTACCATATCGAAGATTTTCTACTTGAGTTTACTGATGAAATCCGGAAAAGAGAAGGATTTAGTTTATTCTTAGACTTTAACACTCCCGATGATGGAACAATAAGATTTAATAATGTTTACAGTAAAACAAATCGGAACTACTTTTGGTCAACAAGAGATTATCCAACAAGAGGAGGAGGGACACTCAATGGTCAAACAGTGTATAATTACAGAGATAGAGAACAGGATTTATTCACTTTTAATAGTTCAATTCGGGGAGATAATCATCTTTTAGGATTAGGAATAAATTGGGGTTTATCATTTGCTCAGTCAGAATCGGAATACCCATTTGATTATGAATTACTTTTTGTTGAACCAAATGGTATGAACGAAGCTCCTGAGATTCAGAGCAACCCTGAACAACTGATTCCCTACGCTGTAAACAATTTCAGAAACACAGATTTACAATGGGCTTATTACAGGTCGCAAGATAATTTTGATAAAGAAAGAACAGCATTTCTTGACATTTCAAAAGAATATGAATTGGGAAAATTATTTGCCGGACAACTAAAGATTGGAGGTAAATATAAATCCAAAGATAGATCTAATACCAGAACTGAAGATTTGACACCTTATTATTTAGGTAGGTGGTTTACTCATGAAAGATTACCTGATGGGACTTTCAGACCAAAAGATTTTACAGGTACTTACTTTGAAGCTTGGTGGAGAGCGGGTGGTGGAACTGCATTTATATCAGATTTCCTTTATAATAATTCGGATTCGAGGGATGTATATGGCTCATATTCATTG
>JAEXTA010000150.1 GCA_023453665.1 Bacteroidota bacterium
GGATATTATGCAATAAGAGATTCCATACTTTATATAATAATACCATTTCTTATAGCACAGAGAATTCTTTAATTACTTATTCTTAAATTAGGAGAAAACATGTTTGCACTAAATAATTATGACCCATATTTAGATACGGAGGAATTAATAGTGGATACCCCGGATAGAAAAAATAAATCTGAAATTGAAAGAATTGAAAAACTTGATAAACTTCTTTCACTGACCAAATCTTTCGCGATAGAATATTATGAAGGTTTAAATACTAGAAAAGTTTTTCCGGAATCTGATTTACTTGAAAATCTTTCTGTATTTAATGAACAACTTCAACAAAACACAATTGATCCTGCTGATACAATAAAAATGCTTCACCAATTCGGCTCACCGGCAACAACAGCAAGTGCAGGAAGACGTTATTTTGGTTTTGTCATTGGCGGAAGTCAACCTGCAGCCTTAGCTGCAAACTGGATAGCAGGTGCGTGGGATCAAAACGCAGGATTGCATGTCACCTCTCCCGTTTCAGCATATCTTGAAGAAGTGGCAACCAGATGGTTGTTACAGGTTTTACCTGTTGCTAAAGAATCCGTTATCGGTTTTACCAGCGGAGTAACGATGGCGAATTTCTGCGGACTTGCAGCAGCCCGTCATAGTATATTAAAAAAACATGGCTGGGATGTTCAGGAATTCGGATTGAATGGGGCACCATTAATAAAAGTAGTAGTAAGTGCCGATGCACACGGAAGTCTTTTGAAAGCTATAAGCCTACTTGGATTAGGACGAGGACGTGTAATAAAAGTACCTGTCGATGATCAGGGAAAAATGATTCCGGAAAAATTTCCGGAAGTTGATGCAGATACAATAGTATGCTTGCAGGCAGGTAATGTAAATACAGGATCATTTGACCCTGCAGATAAAATTATTCCTATCGCTAAATCAAAAGGTGCCTGGGTTCATGTTGATGGTGCGTTTGGATTATGGGCAGGTGCTGCAGGAAAATATTCATATCTGACTAAAGGTTATGATGAGGCTGATTCGTGGGCAACAGATGCGCACAAATGGTTAAACGTTCCTTATGATTCCGGAATTGTTATCTGCAAAAAACCGGATGATCTTAGAGCAGCAATGTCAATGTCTGCGGGTTATCTTGATCAATCCGGCAGCCGTATTCCCTATCAATATACACCGGAACTTTCACGCAGAGCGAGAGGAATAGAAATTTGGGCAGCATTAAAAACACTTGGAGTAAAAGGAGTTGATGATCTTATAACAAGAACCTGTGAGCTTGCGAAACAGTTTTCACAAAAGCTTAAATCAAATGGTATTAATATTCTCAATGATGTGGTTCTTAACCAGGTTCTTGTTTCATTCGGAAGTGATGAACGCACAAATGAAGTTATGAAAGCTTTACAGGATGATGGCACTTTGTACTGCAGCGGTACAATCTGGAATGGTCATCCGGCAATGAGAATTAGTGTATCCTCGTGGGCAACGACAGAAGAAGATATTGAAATATGTGTTGATGCTGTTAAGCGAGCTGTAAATTCTAATCCTCAAAAAAGTTGAAATAAAAAGCCATCATTGTTTGATGGCTTAAGTACAATTTCTTTATTGGTTCAACTATATTTAGCCCTGATGTAAAGCGTCAAGCCCTGATTAAAGCAATCATTTCCTTTATTGCTTCATTCATTCCAACAAAAACTGAGCGGGCGACTACAGCCTGCCCTATACTTACCTCATCAATATCCGTAAGCTCACGGAAAATTTTAATGTTGGAATAATTTAGTCCATGCCCGGCATTTACACCAAGCCCAAGTTTTTTTGCATGCTTTGAAGCAATCCTGATCTTTTCAAGTTCATCGAATTGTTCTTCTTCTGATAAAGCATTCGCAAATACTCCCGTGTGAATTTCTATATAATCACTTTCAATCTCTGCGGCGGCATCTATCTGATTTAATTCAGGTTCGATAAAAAGTGATACTTCTATTTCGTGTTTGTGAAGTTGTTTTATAGTATCCGAAAGTAGCTGAATGTTATCAAGAACATTTATTCCACCTTCAGTGGTAAGCTCTAATCTTTTTTCGGGAACAATTGTTGCGAGTTCAGGTCCAACATCACAGGCAATTTTAATTATCTCTTCGGTTGCTGCCATTTCAAGATCAAGTTTTGTTGTGATGAGTTCACGAAGCAATCTTAAATCGCGTTCATTTATATGCCTTCTGTCTTCCCTGAGATGAACAACTATTCCATCAACACCCGCCTGCTCTGCTATTAATGCTGCTGTAACAGGATCAGGCTGCATCTCACCTCTTGCATTTCTTAGTGTTGCTATGTGATCGACGTTTAATGCGAATCTCATTTTATCCTCAGAAAATTTTTGAAAGAATATTAATGAATGAACTTATCCCGATTCCATAATCATCAGCTCTGAATCTTAATGATGAAAATAAATCGATGCTAAAAATTACACTCATATGAACTATAACACAATACAGAAATGATCTTGTTCGTAATGCAAGAATTCCTAATGCAATTCCGGCAATGATTGAACCGAACGTTTCCGGTGCAGGTTTCCCGTTGTGCAATATCAGGAACGGAATCATCTGAATAAGTACTGAGTAGTATCCAAATTTCGGCTCAAGTCCGAATAGCATAAATCCTCTCCAGATAAATTCCCATGAAAACATGTACATCAACATTCCTGCTTCAAAGATGAGAAAAATTTCCCAATTAGATTTTGCAGAAGGCAGATGCGGGTATGTTTTACTGAATTCAGGGAGTGATGAAGCTATCCAGACTAAAGGAAGCATAATCAAAAGAAAAACTGCCGTTATCTTTAAACCGATTTTGTAGTCACCAAAAACCAGTCCGTAATCTTTTACTTTTTCTTTTAGGATTAGTTTGATAATTAAAACCGGTGCGACAAAAAATGTGAACAAGTCTCCAATAAACCAATAAAGGTATTCAATCAAATAAACCTGTTCGTGAAATTGAAATTCACCGAATAAGTTTGCTCTGAAAAATCTCCTCGAAGTAAAATACCAGGAAACGGTCTGAAGAACTGCCACGGACATTAGAATGATGACTACTTTTTTATCAAGCTCTTTAATGATATTTATAAGCTTTCGTAATTCTTTTTTCATATGTCTGGTTTATACCATTTTCATTAACAGAATATAAAATTCGCCGTAAATATAAATAAATTAAGGTTTTAATGATTTAGTAATACAAGGAATACTTGACAACTTCAAACTATGGTATTAAATTAGCACTCGCTTTTTAAGAGTGCTAACATTTCAAATTAAAACAATAAAAAGGAGCAAAAAATGGCTAAACTTAAGTTAAATCCATTGGCTGACAGAGTAATTGTCAGACCGAATGAAGCTGAAGAAAAAACCAAAGGCGGAATTATATTACCAGATACAGCAAAAGAAAAACCGGTTGAAGGTACCGTGGTTGCTGCTGGTCCAGGCAAAGTTGCTGATGATGGAAAACAAATTAAGATGGAAGTAAAAGTTGGTGATAAAGTGCTGTACGGTAAATACAGCGGAACAGAAGTAACAATTGACGGCGAAGAATATCTCATCATGCGTGAGAGTGATATTTTCGCAATTATCGGTTAATAATTTTTTGAATAAATCTAAAGGAGAAATAAAATGTCTTCAAAATTAATTGAATTTGATAGCGAAGCCCGTGGTAAGATAAAAAAAGGTGTGGATAAATTAGCAAACGCAGTTAAGGTTACATTAGGACCAAAAGGTCGTAACGTAATTCTTGAAAAAAAATTCGGTGCGCCAACCGTTACAAAAGATGGTGTTTCTGTTGCTAAAGAAATCGAACTCGAAGATGCAGTTGAAAATATGGGTGCGCAGATGGTTCGCGAAGTTGCATCCAAAACAAGTGATGTTGCAGGTGACGGTACAACAACGGCAACAGTTCTTGCACAGGCTATTTATCGTGAAGGTTTAAAGAATGTTACTGCAGGTGCAAATCCTATGGATCTTAAAAGAGGGATTGATGTTGCAGTTACAAAAGTAATTGAATATTTGAAATCAGTAAGCAAAGAAGTTGAAGGCAGAAATGAAATCGCTCAGGTTGGTTCAATCTCAGCTAACAACGACAAATCAATCGGTAACCTTATAGCAGACGCTATGGAAAAAGTTGGCAAAGATGGTGTTATCACTGTTGAAGAAGCAAAAGGAACCGAAACAGCTTTAGAGGTTGTTGAAGGTATGCAGGTCGACCGTGGTTATATCTCCCCTTACTTTGTTACTGATACTGAAAAGATGGAAGCAGTACTTGAAGATCCTTTCATTTTAATTCA
>JAEXTA010000166.1 GCA_023453665.1 Bacteroidota bacterium
ATTCTTCTGATTGTTGAAGATAATTTTGATGTACGAGAATTTATTAAGGACGCGCTAGGTGATGCATTTCATTATGAAGAGGCAGAAAACGGTGAAGTTGGGTTACTAAAAGCATGTGAGACAATACCTGATTTGATCATCAGTGATGTTATGATGCCTGTTATGGACGGCAATGATATGACCAGAAAACTGAAAACTGATCAAAGAACAAGTCACATACCTGTAATTTTACTTACCGCTAGATCCGGAATAGAAGATAAAGTCGAAGGACTTGAAACCGGCGCCGATGATTATCTTACAAAGCCATTTGACGCTCACGAACTAAGAGCAAGAATAATAAATCTCATTCGTCTTAGAAAAAAACTACAGGAGGTTTTTAACAGTGACAATATCACCTCCATTCCTGTCAGCAGAAAAAAGCTAAAAGGAATAGATGCAGAGTTTATGCAAAGAGTATTAAAGGTAATTGAAGAACATATTTCGGAAGAAGAGTTTACAATAGAAGATTTTGGAAATGAGGTCGGAATGAGTCGTTCGCAAATGTTCCGGAAAATAAAAGCTCTTACCGGAAAGTCCTGCAGTGTTTATTTAAGATCGATCCGGCTCTCAAAAGCTAAAATCATGCTTCAGAATAAAGAGAACAATGTTTCTGAAGTTTCATATTCGGTAGGATTTAACAGCCCTTCATATTTCAGTCATTGTTTTAAAGAAGAATTTGGTTACACACCAAGTGAAATGATAAAATAATTCTTCACCATTCCGTACAGCACTTTAAATTTTCTTCAAAAACGCAGTCATCTGTAAAGTTGCAACATAATCGCATGTATTTGAATCATACCTGATATGTACCCCCCTCCCTGATTTTGTTTTTTTGTGCCGGTTCTTTTAATCAACAATTTTTAACTATTAGGAGCGAGTCATGAAAAACTTAATCATTTGCTTAGCATTACTAAGCGCAGCAGTTTTTACTGCTTGTCAGGAAAATCCTTTGATGGATAATCCTCAGAATGTCGATCAACAGAATTATTCCACTAATAAAACATCTGCTACTGAAAACATAATTAAGCTGGATGGTTTACTTATTGATCCAAGACAGGGCTTGGGTAACAATATTTCTTATACACTAACTGGTGATGTTGTTTACAGCCTGCGGTACCATCCCGATCATGTAATTTCCGTTCAGAAATTAAATAACATTACTCTCAGACTTAAAATTGATGCAAAACTTATTCGGCTAAATGACCAGAATAAGCTTCCTAACTATTCGATCAAGGCAGAATCTTTCGACAGATTGAATATTCCATTCGGTGGTTCAAGAACTGTTTTACTTGTAAAGAAGTACAGCATTACCGGGTTTCCTAAAGTACACCTGAAATGTATTTATGAGGTAAGTACGACATCAGTTACAATTAAGGAAATGAAATTATGCTGCAATGTAATTACTCAGCATGCAAATGTTAGTCAATATTAAATAAGAATGATTCATTATGCTGAATTGTAAAACAAAAATTCAAACGAGAATAATTTTATTAAACCGGGATGGTGTGTTCCCAGACACCATCCTGAATTAAAAAGGAAACTACAATGAAAAAGATATTAATCACAGCAATGATATTCTTTATCATAATACTTACCGGTTGTCGCGGGCAGTTGCCGACTGAACCTGTTACAAAAACTAAGATATCTAAAGAAAGCAGCAGAAAGATGGAAATCTGTTGTGAAGTTCAGGATCCTTATAGCGGTGTCTGCCAGTTAAACGGAACACTTATTTATTCGCTTCGTGTACTCCCTGCTAACTCAATCACCGATGGCAATCAGACTGTTTTTTTAACACTTGATATAAACGCTGTGCTGTGTGACAGGCTTGGCATGATGCATCTTTGCTGGCAGATAAAAGATTATTGTGAAGAAGAGTTGTCTGTCAGTGAAGACGGCATAAGAATTCTCGAGAAAGATTATGCGGTCTCAAACAGGAATGACGTTTTAATCAGAATAACATACTTAATAACTCTAAATGGTGTTTCAATTAGTTCTATATCAATTGTACCGTCAGATAATTTTTAGTCATGTACTAGTTTATGCAGCATATAAAATCATATTGATTGGCAATAAGCAATTGTTAGTGATTACGAATCGATAGTCTTTGACATTATAAAAAAATAATTGATAGTTGTTAACAGAAATTTTTCATTACTCCGAGAGAGCAAGAATTTTAGAGTACTATTCTGAATTACTTGCGAACACATCCGGATTACTCTCCCGAAGCTATCATACCCGAAAGTTGACGACTGCAATGTCAGGGTCTTCAGAAATAAAATGATTATTACTTTCTATAAGGCGGTGATTCATCGTTAAGGAAAAATAATTAATCAACAAACAATATTTCCAATACATACGGAGGTATTAAATGAAAAATATAAATTGTTCCATTCTGGCATTTTTAATGTTTACCTCTATAACCATTTCACAGGATCATAGTTACTGGGAGGCAGCTATCCCGGGAGAAAAAATATATACAATCTATTTCTTCGTTGATGAAAAGGTCATAGCTGTATCAGCAGATAATGAATACTTCTTATCAACAGACGAAGGAATAAAATGGCAACTAAATAAAATCCGGAGTATAGCGGAATTAAAAAACGAAACACAAAATCTAATTGTAGATATTCACTGTGCTATAATTCACACAACTGACGGTGGAGAAAACTGGTATCCCTACTCCTCCGGAAAACTGGAACATTTTTGTCGCGTTTATCTTAAAGATCCAAATGTGGGATACCAAACCGCTTTTGAATTTCTTACAAAAGTAATATCCGAAATAAACTCCCGGCTAAAAGACTCTCCACTTGAAGCACTAAATCTTCCTCCTCAACAATGTACAGAGTACTACACAAATGCAGATGAAGGCTGGGCGTTGGGATGGTGTATAAAAAATTTTAAATCAAATGATAAAAATCAGAAGTAGGACTGTTCTGTCACTCTGCTGATACTCAAGACTGAACACCTTGATTATTTAATCATAAAATTATCAGGAGGTTACTATGCGATCTAATTTTTTCAAATTGTTCTTGCTCATTACTTTTTTGTTTTTGAGCAATGGTGATTTACTTGCTCAGGTAAACTGGACAAAATATTCCGGAAATCCTGTCATAACCGGTGGACAAAATGGTGCGTGGGATAGACATAAATTTATGCCCAGCATCTTATACAATACTGACTCCACAAGATATGAAATATGGTATTCAGCATCAGTAGGAGAGTCAGTAGGATGGAGACCATATAGAATTGGATTTGCTACCTCTGAGGATGGGATAAACTGGACAGTACGTGCTGACCCAGTTCTCACACCTGGTTTAGCTGGTGAGTGGGACGCAAATACTGTTGAGGCTGCTTATGTAATTCGCGAGAATGATCAATATAAAATGTGGTATACATCAGGATCGGGAAAGAATGGATATGCAACCTCACCCGATGGAATTAATTGGACGAAGTACAGTGGTAATCCAATTTTTGAAGCTGGCACTCAATCCTGGGAAGCTGGTGGTGTTTATATGGGATGTGTTCTCCCTGTAACCGGTGGTTATAAAATGTGGTATTCCGGATGGACTGCGGGTGTAACTCACGAATCAATAGGTTATGCAACATCGGCTGATGGAATATTTTGGCAACGAGATACATTGAATAATCCCGTTATAGAGGACGGGCTGTCTGGTAGCTGGGACGACGTTGGAGTTTATTTACCAAGTGTACTTTTTATTGACAATCTGTATTACCTGTGGTACGGTGGTATGGGATCAATTGTTCAAATTGGCCTGGCAACATCTCCGGATGGAATAAACTGGACAAAGCATCCTGATAATCCGGTTGTAAAACCTTCTTCATTCGGTCATTGGGACGATTACTATGTTGAAGAAGGCAGAGTACTCTTTATGGATGACACTTTATATATGTGGTATGGTGCAAGTGGTGGTAGTGGATCCAATTACCTTTGGCAGATTGGACTTGCGACATCAACATTTGAACCAGTTTCGGTTGATGAAAGTGTAATTCAACCCTCTGAATTTATTCTTAACCAAAACTATCCAAACCCATTTAACCCGAGTACTACTTTCAGATACTCAATTCCAACACAATCAAAAGTTGTGATAAAAGTATTTGACATGCTCGGAAATGAAATTGCAACATTGATGGATGAAGAAAAAACAGTTGGCACTTATGAGTTAACGTGGAATGCGCAAAATCTTTCTAGTGGAATTTATTTCTATCAGTTAAAAGCAGGAGAGTCTATAAACACAAAGAAGATGATTCTTTTACAGTGACCGAAGATCATCCTGAACCTGTCTGCCGACAGGCAGGCTTGATTCAGGATCTTTGTTGAAGAATGTAGATCCCGAAATAAATTCGGGATGACAAAATGTAGGGGCGAGACGTTGTCTCGCCAGATTTAAGAAATTATTTAACAACCATAAATTGGAGGTTATATGAAATCGTACATTTTCAAATTGTTCTTGCTCATTGTTGTAACAACTCTGACCAATTCTACTTTACTCGCTCAATATCAGTGGGAAAAATATTCAGGCAATCCTCTTGCAATTCACGGCTCATCCGGCTCGTGGGATGAAAGTGTAGTTACACCTTGTGTTATTTTCAATTCCGACCTGAACAGATATGAAATGTGGTTTGGTACTTTTGACGGTACCTATCCAAATAACGGAATTGGTTTTGCTTGGTCAACAGATGGAATAACCTGGACTAAACACCCAACACCTGTTATGACGCCGAGTGGAACTGGATGGGATGCTGTCTCTGTCGGTGAATGCAGTGTGATCAAAGAAAGCAATGTTTATAAAATGTGGTACACTGGTCATCCAAATTCAACACGCACACCTTCTTATATCGGTTATGCAACTTCAACTGATGGAGGGATTACCTGGCAGAAATATGCTGGCAATCCTGTTTTAAGTCCTGGTACAGGATGGGAATCAGCACGAGTTGAATTTCCCTCAGTAATTAAAGTGACAGGAGGTTACTTGATGTTTTATACAGGAGAGTTAGCTCACACAGTAGCACGTACCGGTAGAGCATTTTCCACAGATGGAATTAACTGGCAGAAAGATACAGTTAACAATCCTGTTTTACTCCCAGGTGATCCTGGTGAATGGGACCAAAACAATTATCTTGGAAATGTAATTGAGCTAAATAACACACTTTACATTTACTACACAGGTGAAACAAATCCTGGTGTAAGCGGGACTGCAATTGGTGGTGCATTTTCGACTGACATGGGAGTAACGTGGAATAAGTTTCAAAACAATCCGATTATTCAGAGAGGAACGACAGGTCAATGGGATAACGGATGGATCGAAACAGGATGTGCAGTTTTTGCTCATAACGAACTAAAACTTTACTACGATGGTGGAGGTGCCGTAACAGGAAATCGTGGTAGGATTGGACTCGCAATTTCAGATCCTCTTCCGGCAGGAACATACACAGTTGGCACAGGCGGAAACTTCGCAACAATTCAGAAAGCATTTGATAAACTTGAAACAGATGGTGTTGCAGGCAATGTTACTTTTGAACTGATTGATAATCTTTAAACAGCACCTATGGGTCAATATGGTTTTGTATTGAATGGTCCGATCACTGGTACTGGTCCTTCGAGCAGAGAAACAATCCAGCCAGCTGATAACATAGCTGTAGTGATACAGGGTGATGGCGAAGCTGTACTTGTGTTTAATGATGTCAGTTATCTCACGATTGATGGTATCAACTTACAAGGTGATACTCGCCTTAAGATTCATGCATTCTATAATAACCAGGGAATGCAATGGAACGATGCAATTGATTTTTATGGAGACTGCGATTACGTGGAAGTTAAAAACCTGACTGCATCTACCGACGATATTAGCAGATACTCTGCTGGTATCTTCATCAGTCATAAAAATCAAATGGCGCCTGACAGTGGTCTGATTTCAAGCGTATTTGTTCATGTTGCAAACGCTGGAATTTATCTTCTAGGAGATGGTACCTATAACCCAACCGGATTTGTTATAAGCAATAACCATATGGGTTCACCAGATGACAGTCTGAGTTCATGGGGAATTCAGAATCAAACAGCGGATGGAACCATAATTGAAAATAATCATGTAGAAAATATGAGAAAGGGTAACTTCTTCTATGGCCTCTACTTCATTTATGGTATTCAATCATTCAACAGCGACAATGTGATAATAAGGAATAATATTATTCATAATATAGCAGCGACAAACGGACCAACACGTCTCCAAGGTATATTCGTATCAGGAGATGTTGGTGAGTGAGGTTCAAATAATTGGATTTATAATAATATGGTGTATGATATAAGAACCTACGTTCCAAACGTTGAATGGCTGGCTGGTATTTTTGTGGGGGATCATAATAGTCCTAAAATAGAATTCAATTCGGTCAATCTTACTGAAGGAAATGACAACTCACCGACTTCAGGTTCTGGAGCCGTTTGGATTCATCCTACAGTCACTTCGCCTACAATAAGAAACAATATTCTTGTTAATACCAGGAATGATTCTCCATACAGGGCATCTGCTATGGTTATTCAAAGTTCATTATCAACACTCACTTCTGATTACAATGATTTTTACTCTTCAAATGGTTTAGTTAGAATCGGTAACACTAACTACACAACACTTGCAGACTTGCAGGCAACCGGAAAAGATTTGCACAGTTTGAATGAAAGTGTGAATTTTGTTTCGCCGGGTGATTTGCACATCAATACTGACTACATTACTCTCCTTGATGGACGGGCAAAACCAATCTCCGGGATTACTCTGGACTTTGACGGTGAAACAAGAAATACAAACACTCCTGATATCGGTGCAGATGAATTTGAGCTCATTCCGAATGCAAGCAACTGGCAGATGCAGAATTCAAATTTCCCATCTGAAGTTATGATAATTAATTTTTCAGCAGTGGATAATCAAACCTGCTGGGCAATCGGACAGAAAATTCCCCCTAACTCAATTCCATATTCCGGTTTCATCAAAACAACAAATGGAGGAACGAGCTGGAGTCTCAATACTATTCCGGGAATAACCAACGGTTATCTTGACGAAATTTTTGCACTTGATGCAAATACAGCTTATGTCACATGCTACAAATTAGTTGGAACCACAGGAACCGTTGGCATTTACAAAACAACCGATGGCGGATCGACCTGGAACAGACAAGAAGCTTATAATTCATCGCAGACTGGGCCGGCTTACATTTATTTCTTTGATGTGCAAAATGGTGTGGTCATCGGCGACTATCTCGAGACATACACCACAACTAATGGTGGCGAAGATTGGAATGCTGTAACAATGCCAACTCCACTGACAGATGAATGGACCTATCTTGGTGAAAACAGATTTTCAGTCGTTGGAAATACAATCTGGTTTTGTACAAATAAAGGTCGTGTTTTCAAAAGCACTGATAAAGGATACACCTGGACAGTTATTTTTTCCGAATCGCAATACTTTGATTGGATGCCTTCAATCGCTTTTCAGAATGAAGATGTAGGTATCTATGCATTAAAGGAAGCTGGTAATGGAACAGATCATATTTACAGAAAAACGGTTGACGGTGGAACAACCTGGAGCATAATCTCAAATTCTGTACTCGATAATCTTGCACCATCAGGATTGCAGTACATTCCGGGATCAATTTCAACATATGTTGTTACTGGTGGAAGAGTATCAACAATGCGGGGATTTGCTGTAAGTTATGATGCTGGTGAATCGTGGACTTTACTTGATACATTGGGAAATGTTTATGTCAGTTTTCCTTCCGATGTTAAAGGATGGGGTTCACAGTTCGGATCAAATATGCTTCATAGTTATGTAGGTCCGAGAATAACAAACGTTGAAGAGGAAGTTATTGATTTAATGCCGACGGAGTTTTTGCTCTCACAAAACTATCCAAACCCATTTAATCCCAGCACAACATTCAGATACTCAATTCCAACACAATCAAAAGTTGTGATAAAAGTATTTGACATACTTGGAAACGAAATAGAAACACTTGTGAATGAAGAAAAACCAGCAGGTACTTATGAGTTAACGTGGAATGCTGCGAATCTCTCAAGCGGTATTTATTTCTATCAATTAAGAGCTGAAGAGTTTTTATCTGTTAAGAAAATGATCTTACTAAAATAATTCAATGCCCCGCTATCAGGCGGGGTTGCTAACCTTGTCACTAATTAATAACACTTCTTGTAATTGATAAGCGTAATAAATAATTTGAATTACAGACTCACATATAAATTTTGTCAGGGGTATAATAAATGTCCTCGTCAATAATTAATTCGTGAGGTTTATCATGTTGAACATATTATACTTTTTCCAGGGCCAGAAACTCTTTTACACGCTTACGCTCCTGATTTTATTTACACAAATAGATTTTTCTCAAACCTGGGTTAAAAAAGTTGACGGCTTTTCAATGTGGTCAATCGGGAAAGACTATGCCGGGAATATTTACGCCGGAACCACAGGCAGTGCACGGGGAATATTCAAATCAACTGACGGAGGTGAATCATGGATAAATGTTTATTCAACCGGTGCTTCAAATTATCTTGGAATTGCATGCGATTCAATGAACAATATATATGCAGCTAATTCTTCCAACGGAATGGTTTATTCAACAGACGGAGGACAAAACTTTACGCTGATCCCCTCTTCAACATTCGGTAACAATACATTGAATACAGTTGCCTGTGGAAGAACCGGACACATATTTGCAGGCGCAACAACAGGAGGTGTCTGGAGAAGTACTGATTTTGGAGCTACTTTCACAAATACAGCATTGCAGACTCTTTCAATCGTAACAATCGCAGTAGATAAATTCAATCCTGATATTATTTATGCTGGTGCGTCATCTACGAGTGCGAACGGATTTTTTATTTCGACCGATGGAGGTGTGACTTTTGGTTCGTCAACAAACCCTGTAAATGTTTGGGATGTTTTGCAAACGAATTCAAACGAGTTATATATTCCAACAACACTCTCCCCTTACCCGTTTACAAAATCCACTGACGGCGGTGCGACATGGACAACAACTGCAAATCAGCCGGGAGCGATGAGAGGCGGTACACTTGATATACTTGATGATATTTATATTTCAGGTAATGGCGGTGTTTTCAAATCAACAAATGGAGGAATAAGTTTCACAAATCATAATCTCACTTTCAGTTCAAATAAAATACTGACGTATGGAAATAAGATCATGGTCTGTGTAACAGGAACAACAAACGGCGGTGTTTATATTTTCACTGATACTCAGGTTCCTGTTGAACTGAATAGTATCACAGCCACCGCCGATAATGAAAATGTTTTGCTTAGCTGGACAACGGCAACTGAAACAAATAACAAAGGATTTGAGATTGAGAGAAAGAATTCCTCAGACCGGAATTGGCAAACTGTTGGTTTTGTACAGGGTAACGGAACAACAACACAAACTCAATCATATTCTTTTTTTGATGCGGGGCTTTTAGCAGGAGATTATTTATACAGACTGAAGCAGATTGATTTTGATGGTTCGTATGAATATTCATCTCAGGTTGAAGTGATGGTGAATTCTGTGTTAAGTTTTAAACTTGAGCAGAATTATCCAAACCCATTTAACCCTGCAACCACAATTAAATTTAATTTGCCTAAAGATGCTGTCGTAACTCTTAAAGTTTACGATGCACTCGGCGCTGAAGTAACCACAATTGTTAATCAACAGCTTGAAGCAGGTTATTACAAATACGATTGGAATGCATCTGGTTATGCAAGCGGAAGGTATATCTATCGTTTACAGGCCGGTGAATTTACTTCTGTTAAGAAGATGTTGATGCTCAAGTGATATGTCACTTGAGCAGAAATCCCGCTTTGCGGGAGTTATACTGAAGTAATGTAAAATTCAAATATATAAATAAAGACGATTCAAAACGAATCGCTTTTTTATTGAAGTGTAATAACTAAAACGAATACCCTATTCCAAATAACAGGTTGGCGGTAATAAACTCCTGCTTATAATCATCAAGTTTTCTTAATCCTTCATCAAACCAGATTGAATAAGTATATCTGACTTTTAACTTTGATGTGAAGAAAAAATAATTTTGACCTTCACTAAATGGCAAATGGAATTCAAGAAAAAAATTTGCGCCTAAACCCGATGAGGCAAGTTTGTCATAATAGCTTCTCTACCTCCAATACTCAGATGAAAGATTAGAACTACCACTCTCAATAATCCGGTTTGTAATCACAAACGATGGTCCGATTCCATAAGTAAGGAAAGAATAAATATTTCTAATATAATTCAAATCAAAATTATGATTAACAAGAGTGGCATCAACCCCAAGTGAATCAATTTGTTCAGGACCATTTGGTCCCATAAATCTAAAGGTAAGAACATCTTTTTTAATTATTTCGTTATAGGAATATTCTAACGATAAATTAAGATCAAATAATTTGTTAGTCTGAACAGATAAACCGACTGGAAAATGTGTTAGATATTTTTTACCCCCCATTATCTTTGTTGAATTTTCAGAATTACTTAAATAATAACCAATGCCGCCTTGTACAGATAATTTATATTGTGCCTGGGTAGAAACAAAAAATGATAAAAGCACCACGAGTGTTGAAATAATTTTTTTTATCATTTTATTAGCATCATATGGTGAGTGGTTTTTGAATATGATCCAGTCTCAAGACCTTTTACTTCAAGCGTATAAAAGTAAATTCCTTCTGCAAGATTAGATGAATCAAAATTAACCTCATGAGTTCCAGCTTGTAATTCTCGATCAACCAAAGTTGCTATCAAAGTATTATAACTGTTCTCTACCGATAATTTAATATGAGATCTCTCTAGAATTGAATATTGGATAATTGTTGAAGGGTCATCAAGTATTGAGGATTTGCACCCATTAAAAAAAATAAAACTGATGAGTAGTATCAGGCAAGCAATTTTCATAACATCTCCCTTGTTATTAATATTATTATTAAGGCGATTCAAAATGAATCGCCTTAAACTTTTAACTGTGAACCTTATCTGCTTTTGCACGAATCTCTTTTTGTCACCCTGAACTCGTTTCAGGGTCTTCTAGTGCATAACAACGCAGCTTAAGATTCCGAAACGAATACAGATGCTGAAACAAGTTCAGCATGACAATATTCAGAATGCCAGTCCTGCAATAGCAGGCTCTGACGGATAATACATTACTTCAGTATAACCATTTTTTTAACGTTAATATAATTCCCTGCTTCAATCCTGTAAAAATAAATTCCTGATGGAACACTAACACCAAAATTGTTTGTACCATTCCATTCGACTGTATAGAATCCAGGTTCAACATTCTGATTTACGAGCGTTGTAATCTGTTCACCAAGCAGGTTGTAAATAACAAGTTTAACAATCCCTGCTGTTGGTATTGAATATTTTATTTTGGTCGAAGGATTGAACGGATTTGGAAAATTCTGTTCAAGTGAAAATGTAATTGGTAATCCAACGGTTACTTCAATTTCTTTTGAGTATTCAAATGTGCCGTTGTAATCCACTTGTTTAAGTCTGTAATAATATTTACCTGAAACAATGTTTTTGTCTATGTATGAATAAACATTTGATGAGGTTGTGCTGCCGTTACCTTCAACAAAAGCTATTTGTGAGTAATTACCACTACCTGATTTTCTTTCAATATAAAAACCACTGTTATTCAATTCAGTTGCTGTCGTCCAGGTCAAAGAAACATCACTACCATTTACATTCGCACTGAATGTTGTCATTTCAACAGGAATATTAATTGCGCTTCCACCTGAGAAAGTAACAATTCTTCCACTGCGTGATGCAGAAGTAAATTCAAAACTGCCGTTACCGTCTATGTCATCCATCCGTACAGTATGCTCTGCTGCAGTACCATTTCCTCCGCCTCCAAATAAATATTGGTAGAGCTGGTAACCATATCTCGATTGCCAAATATGAACAGCATTATTTAAAGACGATGTTGCCATATCGGGTAAACCATCACCGTCAACATCACCAATCTCATTTATACCAAGGATGTTTCCGCCGGTACCATTCTGCCAGACTATATTTCCGGTGGTGCCTTCAAGTAAAAATATATTTGGATTAATTCCGCTTACAAGAATATCACTTTTGCCATTCGCTGTAACATCTGTAGTGATTCTAAGGTCTTCAATAAAAACATTCCCCAAATTCCTTGACCATATCACAGTGCCTGAATCACCTTTAAGAGCATAAACCATTCCTGTTGTGGTTCCGACTATGACATCAGAAACAGAACTGCCGCCGATATCCTCGATTTCATAAACAGTCCACGGAGTCCCGGTTGTTGGGAAAACCCAAACAATATTTCCCTGCCTGTCAAAACCAATAACTTCGTTTGTTGTACCAACACGTGAACCTGCAGCTCCGCCAAAATCAGTTGATGTAACCATGTATTTTAGTTTTTGTTGTGCTGCCTGGTTAATTGTCCAGATTGGATTACCGGTTCTTCCATCAAGAAGCAGCACTGAAAATCTTCCTTCTCCTGTCGATTCATTTCCGCTTGCAGCGGCAAGTACATCGGGAACTCCGTCACCGTTAAAATCTCTTTTAACATCAAGCCCCATTATATCGCCGTTACTAAAGTTTATTGAATCGCCATGTTCCCAGAGTTTTGCACCGGTTAATCCATTAAGCGCATAAACAAATTCGTTACCGCCGCCTGTTCCGATTACAACATCATTAACTCCATCAGAATTTAAATCAGATGCAATCTGCAATCCCTGTATATAATCAACTGAACCGGCGTTTGTGTTAACCGGGTAGGATGAAAATTTCCATAGTATATCAGCAGAAACTGAAGCATTACCATTATATGCTATCGTCCAGTAATTTTCACTTGCAACTATCAGATCTAAAACTCCATCGCCTGTTATATCCTGTATCTGACGCATCGATCTGACTGTTAGATCATCAGCAGTTGTTGCCGGATTGTCGGGAATAACACCTTCCCATAATATTGTCCCCAGGGTTGTATCCGTTGTAATTCCGCTTCCGCTTAATACTAAACTTTTTACAACTCCGTTTGATGCATTGGAATAAAAAATTATTGAATCCTGGAATGCTGAAACAGAAGTTGGATTAAACCAAATCCTGAAGCTGCTGGCTAATACCGAATCGATAGTTATTGGAGTGGTTAGATTTTGTAAAAAGAAATGCGGTCCTGCAAGATAGACTGAATCAATTGTTAAATCACCTGAGCCCTGGTTTGTGATTATTTTTTCTTTGTATGATGAACTATTCTTTCTTCTTGCACCGAAGTTTACAGGACTTTCAGAAAATGTCATGTAAGCCTGTCCGAAGATTCCGCGCCCGGTTAATGAAATTGTTTTTACAGGTGACCCCGGTGCATTACTATAAATGGATAAAGTTCCGGACTGATTTCCGAATGCAACTGGATTAAAAGTAACCGAATAATCTTTAAAATTGCCGGGATTTATTGTATCGTGATTGGCAATGGGGTTAACAGTAAAAAGATTATTGTCAATTTTAATTGAATCTATATACAGAACGCCTGTTCCCGTATTGCTTATATTGAATAATAAATTCCGGGGTGAACCGATTATCACATCTTCAAACGGGAGTGCGTTTATAGTGCTTAACACAGGAGTTCCCGCACCAAAAATATCATAAGCATAAAGAGCTTTGTACAGATTTACATTATTGCCTATGCGGTCTGCTATTAACCAGAGTAATTCACCATCCCAATACAAACCTCTTGGCGAACAATCATTATCAGGGTCAGGAACTGCAAATGACATAACAGTATCTCCTGTAGTCAGACTGTAGCCGTAAATTCTTTCGGCATCACCCTGAAAATTATCGTTGACATAAAAAATTGTATCGCCTTTAACAGTTATACCCTGCACCTGCTTTCCTCTTAATGGAATTGTATCGACAATTGTCCTTGATGTAAGATCCATCTTATATGCATAAGCAAAAGGGTATGAAGTAAAATCCGGATGATAAATTGAAAACCAGAGTCCGCCTCCATCAATTGCAATATCGCCAATACCACCCTGAGCTCCTCCAATCAGTGAAGGCAGGTAAATACTGTCTATTATTTGTCCGGTTGGAGTAATTTTATAAATCCGTCCGCCGGCAGTTCTGAAATCTTCCGCAATCCAGAAATCAGCACCGTCATATTCAAGTCCATGATTAAAATCAAATGGTGTAACTATACTATCTCTTATCGAACCCTGTTTGGTAACTTTATACAGATAGCCTTGATTATCCGAACCAATCCATAGAGTGTCATTTCTTTCAGTTATTCCCCAGAAAATGTTATAAGGGGTGTAGCGCGGAAATTCAAAATAATGAACAAGCGTCTGTGAGAATAAATTTGAAGAAAAAATAAACACAACTGCCAGTAATATTTTTTTCATGATATTACCTTTCAATTTATTTGACGATTATAGATAACAATTATTATCAGTTTTTCGGATGTGCCTTACACCATTCCTTAATATAATCAGCAATAGTTGTTGTAACAGCACCCGGAGTAAATAACTCGCCTACTCCGATTTTTTTTAACTCTGAGGCATCTTCCTCGGGAATTATTCCACCGCCTGTTAACAAAACATCATTCATTCCCTTTTCATCCATCAACTTTTTTATTTTGGGGAATATTGTCATGTGGGCACCGGAAAGAATACTTATACCAATTACATCAACGTCTTCCTGAATTGCCGCTTCTACAATCATTTCAGGTGTTTGACGTAAACCTGTATAAATTACTTCCATACCTGCATCACGAAGTGCGGCTGCAATTACTTTTGCACCTCTGTCATGTCCGTCAAGTCCGGCTTTAGCTACTAATACTCTGATCTTTTTTTCCATGTATTTCCTCTGTTAAGAATTTATTTCAGTTCTGATTTTTTCTGCAAATACTTTCATATCACCGTCACCATAAGCTTTAAATATCGGTTTGAATTTGAAATCGTTAAAAAACCTGGGGATGATATGAAAGTGAAAATGGAATATTGTTTGTCCCGCCGCCAAACCTTGATTGACGATAATATTAAAACCATCAGCACCCAGACTCTTCTTAAGTGCCTGCGCAATATTCTGAGTTTCCTTAGTTAGTAATGAAAGGTACTCAGGCGGCACTGAAAGAAAATTTTCAAAATGCTGTTTGGGAATAACAAGCGTATGACCATGGTTAACGGGGCGTATATCCAGGAAAGAAATAATTTTTTCATCTTCAAAAACTATTTCAGCATATGATTTGCTGGCAACTATATCACAAAAGATACATTCCATATTTAAAAAATAAGGCTAATATTCCTTTAAGGCAAAGTAAAAGAATATTAACCTTTATATAGTTCCCGGACATGTCCGGTCATTTCTATACTAGTTTGTGAATTGGTGACTCACAATTTTTATCTCGTTCGGGTACGAAATATTTCCGAGAGAAGTTCCAACAACAGGTTTTGCGTAGAGGGTTAATTTGGATGATGATCCGCTTTTGCCTCCGAGTGTTAATGCAAGATTAATGAGCGATTCATAACCCCTGTCTTTAAAGAAAGACATCAGATCCAGGTTCATCTGTAAAGGTATTACTGCCGATTCACCTGTTCCGGGAACCTGGAACGGCTGACCAATATTTCCTGAAATAGTTTCTTTCTCATCAATAAGTAATCGCCACGGAAAAGATGAAATGGAAACATTTGTTTTCGGGTAACCGCCGGTTCCGTCATTCGGATTTTGAGTATCAACATTTAAAGTAAATGATACAGGTAATTTTCCATTGGCAACTGCTGATGAAATAGATAGTATTTCCATCGCACTGAAATCACCAAGTTTTGTTTTATTGGAAATGTTCACACCGTTAAAAGTGAACTGGTTTACGGAACCGAGTTTAAATTTTAATCTGGAAAGATTCTGCATTGTCTGAAGAACGCTGCAGCTAATGTTTGAAACAGCTAGTAAAAATACAACGGCCAGAGGAATTAAGTATTGTAATCTATTTTTCATATTCTCTCCATTATATTATTTAGTTTGATGTAATAAGCTTTTGTGATTCTTCAATCTTTTGAATTATTATTTCAGCAACACGCAAAGCTCTCAATCCATCTTCTCCTGAAACTACAGGTTTATGTTTATTTAAAACAGTATTTACAAAAAGTTCTAATTCGTATTTAAGAGCATTAACTTCTTTTATTTCAGGCTGCTCATAAACCAGTCTTTTTTTCTTTTCACCGACTCCAATTTCTCCAAATGAAATTACCGATGAATCAACATATTCGGTAACTGGTAAAAGACGATAAACTTCAGAGACACCTGTTACAAAATCGAGTGAGATATAATTATCACGCTGAAATATTCTCATCTTTCTCATTTTCTTTTGAGATATTCTGCTGGCAGTTACATTTGCTACAGCTCCGTTGGCAAATTGTAATCTTGCATTTGCTATATCTAATGTATCTGAGACAACTGCTACACCGCTGGCTTCAACACTTACAACATCGCTTTTAACAAGACTCAAAATAATGTCTATATCGTGTATCATAAGATCCAGAACAACAGCTACATCTGTACCCCTGGGATTAAATTGTGCAAGTCTGTCGGTTTGTATGAACATTGGCTGAACTATATATTTTTCTAGTGACAGCAAAGCTGGATTAAACCTTTCAATATGTCCAACCTGTAAAACTTTTTTTCTTTCTTTCGCGATGTTAACGATTTCTTCTGCCTGCTGTATTGTTGCGGTAATAGGTTTTTCTATAAAAACATCTATATCTTTTTGAAGACATATCTTCGCCAGCTCGTAATGCGCTGTAGTGGTTGCAGCAATAGAAACGGCTTCAACTTCATTTAACAGGTCATCAAGTTTGCCGAATAGTTTTACATCGAATTCATCAGCTGCTGCTTTTGCCTGGCTTAAGTTATTATCGAAGATGCCAACGAGTTCACAGTTGGTAATTTGTTTGAACATTTTTGTATGAAGTTTTCCAAGATGCCCTGTACCTATAACACCTGTTTTTAAGTTTTTCATTTTTTGCTCTTTAAAATTGAGTAACCGATTATTTTTTCATAACCACCAAAATCCGGTGATGTATAGTATAAAAAGATGTGGTATTCATTCGATACTTCCCATTTGTTGCCTTCAAGTGAATACCAGTCTTCATTTTTAATTTCATTGTTGATCACATCAGCCAAAACATACTGATAATCATAAGCTCCGCGTTTTAGATTCAGATCAATTGAATAGACACCGCCGCTATTATTCATTTCATATTCAGGCAGCAGCTGCCAGTCATTAAATGCGCCTGTTAAAAATATATTTCCTGAAATTTCTTCAGGTGGACGAATAGAAAAATTAACATTTAGATAAGTCGCAAACTCATCATTATACTTGGTAAGTACTGATGCGCCATTATAATCATTCAAAGAATTTCTGGTGAACCGTGAATACTCAAGACCATCAATTTGCGCGCGGATATTTCCTGAATTGAATTTATTAATATTCCGGAAATCCGTTGTACGGTAACCATTACCCGGACGAATGTCTCTTGCAGTAAAAGTAAATCGACGGTTACCATCCCAGTAAAACTGCCGTGTGTTTGTGTTAAAATCCCGGGTAACATTCACCGGGGAAGACAATTTTCTGTTTTCGATTATTTCTATCCCGCTTATGTAAGAAGGTGAAAGTTCATCACTAAGATTAAACTCTGCAGTAACATTAAAAACTTTTGCAAGATCAGATGGGAAATAAACTTTATCTTCAAGCTGTTCTTTTTTGATTGAGCCTGATAATGGCAGTTCATCATATACGACATAAAATTTTCCGCTGCCGTAAATTTTTGAAACATCATATGCATCCACAACAAAGTACATCCACTTTCCGGAATAAGGAAATTCGACATAACCCTGCTCATCGGGGTAGGAATTTTTAAAGTGATAACGTGCATCTGCAACCGTTGATGGAAGAGTTGCATAGTCGAGTATGTAAGCAGTGTTCTTTCCGTTGTTAGCAAGAAAAGCATTGTCTAACGGCATCCAGTCCTTATCACAAAATTTAAAGATAATGTGAAGATCCGGTAACGATACAGATTGAACATCAAACTCAATTGTGATATAGCCGGACTGTGATTCACTATAAAGTATCATGGGAAAACCGGTTTCGTTTTCACCCGGATAAACACGGTGAGATTTAATCGAAACTTCCTGCGCAAAAGCAGTTACAAATACCTGCAAAGAAAACAGAATAAAGAGTAGCGTTTTCAATTTATTGCCCTTTACATTTTATAGATTAAAAATTTCCACACATTTAATTGAAGAATGTGGAATATAAATTCTTACCTGTTCGCCCTCACGTTGTGTTTCCAGTAGAAGACCTTCATCATAAACACCTGAAAGGACACCGCTTTTAAAAACTATTTCATAAACAGGTGAGTCGGATTTTGCATCAAAACTAAAACCATAATTTTCATGCATTGTTACATTTATTGCTTTACCAAGAAATTCATTCCAGTCAAGTTTCATTAATTTTCCTTTATAAATAATAATTCATCAATTGTTTGTTTAAATTTTTCTATATCCTCACAGGTGTAGTATTTGTCCAGCATCTGAAATGCTGAAGTTGTTTCCCCGGCATTAATAAAATTTGCATAAGCCGATGCCAGTAATGATATATAGGGTTTTATTCTCTGACAATCTGCTTTTTTATTTCCCAACTCATCAGTTAACAGGTTTATCAGGTTTTCATTTTCATTTATGAACAATTCATAAACTTCTTCGTTGGCAAGATACAACTCCCCTTGTTCAAATTTCCAGACATTAATTGGTTCATAGTTTTCATTTATGTTTGAATAGAAAATTTGAAAATCCGGGTTACTGCAAATTATTACGGGATATTGTATTTCTTCCGCAACAACAATTACCGGCTGAGTCCATCCGGCAATAATTGAATCAACCAGAAAAAAATCATCAAGGGTATTGAAGACATAAATGACAAAACCCTGATGAAGAGTTGTATCACTATCAATCAGAACAATTTCAGAATTTCCATCTGCATCAAGATCATTAATAAGTAAAGAAGCATTCTTAAATTCTGATTCCATGATTGTTGAATCAGAAATGAAATGAGTAATCAGTTTATTATTGTTAAAAGTAACCGTGAAATTTTCAGACTGGTAGATTTTTTCCTGAGTGTAACTATAGATTGAAAAGAATATGATGAAGAACGAAAAGAATATTTTTGTCATTTATTTCAAAACCGGATTTTTTTTCTGTTCAACAATAATAAAAAATCCTGCCCTAAACCAGAGCAGGATTGATTAAAGCCGAAGATTTATGCGACGGTTTACAGATTTTTTATTTCATTTGTCAACTTTGTTATGGCATCTTTTGCATCACCAAAATACATTAGCGTGTTTGGATAAAAGAAGAGTTCATTATCAATTCCTGCATAACCTGCGCTCATCGATCTTTTGTTTATAACGACTGTCTTTGAATAATCAGCATTAAGAATCGGCATTCCAAAAATCGGGCTGTTTTGATCATGCCTTGCCGCAGGATTAACAACATCATTCGCACCTATTATCAATGCAACATCATTGTTTGAAAAATCATCATTTATATCTTCAAGTGCGTAAAGTTTATCGTAGGAGACATTTGCTTCGGCAAGAAGAACATTCATATGTCCCGGCATTCTTCCTGCAACAGGATGAATAGCGAAACGGACTTTTATTCCTTTTGCTTCGAGTACATTAGTCAGATCACGAATTGCGTGCTGAGCCTGTGCAACAGCCATTCCATAACCGGGAATAATGATAACGTTGCTTGCGGAATCAAAGATCATTGCAAGTTCTTCGCTGTCAACCGATTTAACATCTCCCTTTGGTGAAACCGTCGAAGAAGTTCCGCTGCCTCCTGCAGTAGCCCAGCCTCCAAGCAATACATTCATCAGTGAACGGTTCATACCACGACACATAATAAGAGTCAGAATAATTCCTGAAGCACCGACTAACGCTCCGGCAATTATCAATTCGTTATTGCGTAAGACAAATCCTGTAGTTGATGCCGCGATACCGGAATATGAATTGAGCAACGATATTGCCACAGGCATATCAGCACCGCCAATAGGCAGTACTAATAACACTCCCAAAATTAGTGACACTCCGGTTATTGCGAGTAAAAAATCCGGCACATCAGGATTTATAACAATGTAAACTCCTGAACCGACAACAAAAAGCAGCAAGAGTAAATTCAATGGATGCTGCATCGGGTATTTAACAACTTTACCTGTTACAATTCCCTGGAGTTTTCCGAAAGCAATCAGTGATCCTGTAAAGGTTATTCCTCCTATTAGTAAACTGAGAATTATTGCAATTCCGGTTTCAACAGGTATGTTCGGATTTATTTTATAATATTCGGATAGCGCAACAAGAGTTGAAGCAGCTCCGCCAAACCCATTCAGCAAACCTACCATTTGCGGCATACCTGTCATTTGAACTTTTATTGCCAGCACTGCACCGATTAATGAACCTATCACTAACCCGATAATTATCCACTCATAAGTAACAATATGTTTATCTACTAAAGTTGCAACAATAGCAAGCAACATTCCCAACCCGGCTAACTGATTTCCACGAACTGCAGTTTTAGGTGAACCAAGTTTTTTTATTCCGAAGATGAACAATATTGATGAAAGGAGATAAGTAACTTCTATAATTATTGTCATGGCTTATCTCACTTCTTCTTAAACATTTTTAACATACGGTCAGTAACCATAAAACCGCCGACAACATTTATCATCGCAAAAATTACTGCTATCATTCCAAGTATTGTACTGATAGTGAACTCTTCCATACCTGCGCTTAATAATGCACCGACAATGGTAATGCCGGATATAGCATTAGAACCGGACATTAACGGTGTATGAAGTGTCGGCGGAACTTTAGTAATCAATTCGAAGCCGACAAAAATTGCCAGAACGAATACATAAATAAGCATAAGGATACTACCATCCATAATTGATTTCCCTTTTCTTAATTAATAAAATCATTTGTTAAGTAAATCTTTGATTCGCTGATTGACAACTTCACCATTGTAAGTTATCAACGAGCCTTTAACAATTTCATCTTCAAGTTTTAATTCTATTTTTCCTTCTTTACCGATATGGCTTATGAGGTTTAATAAGTTTTTTGAATATACTTCACTCGAATGTGTTGGGACAAGACTCGGAAGATTCGGTTCGCCTATTATAGTCACTCCGTGTTTAACAACTGTTTTTCCTTTCTCACTCACTTCACAGTTTCCGCCGAACTCAACAGCCATATCAAGTACAACACTTCCGGGACGCATATTTTTTACCATCTCTTCAGTAACCAGCACCGGAGCTTTTTTACCCGGAACTAAAGCAGTAGTTATAACAATATCAGCCTCAGTAATATGTTTGAACAATAATTCTTTCTGTTTCTTTAGAAATTCTTCTGAAGCTTCTTTTGCATAACCTCCGGCATCCTGCATAGTTTCATCTGTTTTTACTTCAATGAATTTTCCGCCAAGACTCTGAACCTCCTCTTTAACTGCGGGACGAACGTCAGAAACTTCTACAACAGCACCAAGTCTCTTAGCTGTTCCCAATGCCTGTAAACCAGCAACACCAGCGCCCATAATCACAACTTTAGCAGGTGAAATTGTTCCTGCGGCCGTCATTAGTAACGGGAATATTTTTCCAAGATGATTTGCCGCAAGAATAACACTTTTATAACCTGCTATATTAGCCTGTGAACTTAACGCATCCATTTTTTGTGCAAGAGTTGTCCTCGGAATAAAATCCATAGATAAAACGTTTATACCTTTATCGGCACATTGTTTAGCCAAATCATAATAGTGCAGTGGATAAAGGAATGTAATGAGAATGGTGCCTTTCTTGATCAAATCAAGTTCGTGTTTACCTTTTGATGGATGATCAAGCGGTCTTTGAACCTTAAGAACAATATCAGCAGAATTATAAAGCTCAGTAACATCTGAAATAATTTTCGCACCTGCTGATGCATACGCCGCATCAGTGAATCCTGATTTAATACCGGCATCTTTTTCAATATGAACATCAAAACCTGCTTTTATTAATTTTGATGCTGTATCGGGGACGAGTGCAACCC
>JAEXTA010000198.1 GCA_023453665.1 Bacteroidota bacterium
TCACTCTTGTGATATGCTTAAACTCATCACCGGCAATTATAATTTTATCCGGTTGAACTGAATCAGAGAAATATAATTCTATGTCAGAAAGAAATTCCAAGATCTAATACCCACTGGTTATTTCCGAATTCATCAAATGCGTGTTCAACGCGAAGAATATTATACGGAAGAACTAACAAAGTCAATCCTGCGCCATAACCTGAATTAAAATTTTTTATTCCTATAGTTCTTCCGTCTAACCTTGTAGCCCCTGTATCGGTAAATAAACTTAGATACAAAGCTACTCTATAAGAGAGTAATTCTTTTGGAAGAAGAGGAACAAAGTCGAAATTTATATTAAGTTCTTTTATTAAAGGGTAATTTAATTCAAGCGAACCTAAATAATATTCATGACCTTCCTGTTCAGTTGTATAATAACCTCTGATACGTTCACCCAAACCAAGGTATGATCTGTCATAATAAGGTACATTATCCCCGAATGTCATACGTGAAGCAACTCTCCACTTTGCCCCCAGTTCGCCGATGATCTTTCGATATTCTCTAAAATCAATTGTCATTACCTGGTAGTTTATTTCGTCAAGTCCCAATCCCTTTGTTTTAAATTCAAATGAAGCGAACATACCTTCGCGGGGGAACTGTGCTAAATCACGTGTGTCATAAATATAATTCGCACCGAGTGAAATTACTTTATCTATCCTGTCATTAGAAGCTGAAATTGTTTTAACATACTGAGGTGTTTCTATATAATCGAACGAAAGATTTAATCCAACCCTGTGATATAACATTATTCTTTTACCGGCAGATACTGATGCGCTTATAAATTTGTGACTGAACTCACCACCATAAATAATTTCAGCAGTGTTACTTTTGTTTAGTGCATCAACATAAGCAAGCTGTGCGCTGAAATAAATATTTTTGTCTCTTATAAGGTAAGGGTTTGTATAATTAATATTTAATGATGGATCATACCCTAATGCTCCTCTGCTGGAGATTGTTTCATTTCTTCCCCTGAAGTTTTTAACGACAAGATATACTCCGTAAGAAATTTTATCCCAATCTTTATCTTCAAGTTCAACGAATGGTATCGGATAGATATACCAGCTTTCCTCAACACTAATAACAAGAACATTAGCATTTGTACTTTCTGTTATGTTTAATTCAACGTGAGTAAAAATTCCAAGACTGTAAATTCTTTCACGGTTGTACTTAAGTGTTTCATAGTTTACTGTGTCACCAACACTGAATGTCAGTTCGCGAAGTATAATATCCTGTTCTGTTATTTTATTTCCGATAATCAGTACTGAATCTATTTTAATTGATTGATAATTTTTATCAATCAAAAAATTATTATCCTGACTATAAAGATTAATTACAGCGAACAGTAAATAAAAACTGATATAACGATTAAACAATAAAAGTCTGGTGAATTATTTTTGAGAAAAGTATCTGCCGCCCTGAATGAACGGCAGAATTATAATTTTATTAAGAGATCATTTCTTCAACATAATCTGTAATAGGATTACAACTACAAATTAAATTTCTGTCACCATGAGCATTATTAACTCTGCCAACTGAAGGCCAGAATTTATTTGCCTTAGTCCAAGGAAGCGGGTATGCGGCTTTTTCACGAGAGTATGGATGTTTCCATTCATCCGATAACAATGTTTGAATTGTATGGGGTGCATTTTTCAAAACATTGTCATGATTATCACAAATACCTGATTCAATCTCAGCAATCTCTTCTCTAATCCTGATCATTGCACTGCAGAATTTATCAAGTTCAGCTTTGGATTCACTTTCTGTCGGTTCAATCATTAATGTACCGGGAACAGGAAACGAAACTGTTGGTGCGTGATAACCATAATCCATAAGTCGTTTTGCGATATCTTCAACTTCTATGTTTGCACTGGTTTTAAATTTCCGCATGTCAAAAATTAATTCGTGAGCTACGTGACCGGTTTTAGCAACATACAATACATCATAGTATGCTTCAAGTTTAGCTTTGATATAATTGGCATTAAGAATAGCAGTGACAGAAGCTTTTTCAAGTCCTTCAGCACCCATCATTTTTATGTAAGCATAAGAGATAATCAAAATGTTTGCACTTCCCCATGGTGCTGCAGATACGGCCGAAATGCTTTTGGATTTATTAATATTAACGACAGCATGACCAGGCAGATATTTTGTTAATTGCGCAGATACAGCAATCGGTCCCATTCCGGGCCCGCCGCCGCCATGAGGTATGCAGAATGTTTTGTGAAGATTAAGATGACACACATCAGCACCAATAAATCCAGGACTTGTTAATCCTACCTGAGCATTAAGATTGGCTCCATCCATATACACCAATCCACCATTGTCATGAATAATATCGCATATCTCAACAATCTTGTGTTCAAATACTCCGTGTGTTGATGGATAAGTAATCATCAATGCTGCAAGATTTGTTTTGTTTTGTTCCGCTTTTAGTTTAAGGTCATCAATAGAAACATTACCATATTTATCACAATTGACTACGACCACTTTCATCCCAGCCATTACAGCGCTTGCAGGGTTTGTGCCGTGCGCAGATGAAGGTATCAGTACAACATTTCTGTGTGAATCACCATTTTGAATATGGTATTCCCGTATTACAAGAAGCCCCGCATATTCACCCTGAGCACCTGCGTTTGGCTGCAACGATACCGAATCAAAACCAGTTATTTCCGCTAAAGATTTTTCTAATTCATGAAATAGTTCATGATAACCTTCCGCCTGATCAACAGGTGCGAACGGATGTATGTTTGAAAATTCAGCCCATGTTATTCCCATCATTTCAGTAGCAGCATTTAACTTCATAGTACAGGAACCAAGCGGAATCATCGAATGAACTAATGACAGATCTTTATTCTCAAGTCTTTTTATATAGCGCATCATTTCAGTTTCTGACTGATATGAATTGAAAACCGGATGCGTTAAATATTTACTTGTTCTTAATAACGCTGAAGGTAAGTTTATTTTTAAAGATGAAAATTCTTTTGTAAGCTGTTCTTCATTGATTTCTTTACCAATGGCATGAGCAAATATCTTTGTTATATCAATAACATCATTTACTTCAGTACACTCATTCAATGATATTCCTATGTTCAGATCATCGATGTAACGGAAGTTTATTTCATTTTTTATAGCGAGTGATTTTATTTCATTAATAAGATTGGATGATTCACTGCTAAATAAAATTTTCAGAGTATCAAAATATTCCTTATTAACCTGCTTGTATCCAAGTTTAGTTAATGAATGTTCAAGATACTTTGTTAACAAATGTGTTTTTTCTGCAATCGCTTTAATACCATTTGCGCCGTGATAAACAGCATACATACCTGCCATTATAGCGAGTAAAACCTGCGCAGTACAAATATTACTGGTTGCTTTTTCTCTCCTGATATGTTGTTCACGGGTTTGCAATGCCATTCTGTAAGCTGGATTACCATGCTGATCAACCGATATACCGATAATTCTTCCAGGTAAATATCTTTTAAAATCTTCTGTAGTTGCAAAAAATGCTGCGTGAGGACCACCATAACCCATTGGTACCCCAAATCTTTGTGATGTACCTACAACAACATCAGCGCCAAATTCACCCGGCGGCGTAAGTAATGCTAGGCTGAGTAAATCTGCTGCAACTACTTTAAAAATCTTTTTCTCTTTTGCAGCACTGAAAATCTCTTTGAAATTTGAGACAACTCCACTGTCTGATGGATACTGTACAAATAACCCATATACATCATCCGTCAAATTATTTTTATTTACATCAGCAACAACAACATCAATACCCATCGGTGCCGATCTTGTTTTTAAAACATCAATAGTCTGAGGAAAACTATCTGAAGAAACCAAGAACTTAGTCGCATTTTTATTTACCCTTTGACTAAACAACATTGACATAGCTTCTGCTGCTGCGGTTGCTTCATCAAGCAATGAAGCGTTTGCAACCGGAAGTCCGGTCAGATCAATTATCATTGTCTGAAAATTGATTAATGCTTCTAACCTGCCCTGTGCTATTTCAGCCTGGTATGGTGTGTACTGTGTGTACCATCCGGGATTTTCAAGAATGTTTCTTTGAATAACTTTTGGCAGTATCGTTGGATTATACCCCATGCCAATGTAGGATTTAAATACTCTATTTTTTGAAGCAATGGTTTTCAGATGAGAAAGGAATTCTGTTTCGGAAAGCGGTCTGTCTAAGCGTATTTTTTTTTCAAATCTTATTTGGGGTGGAATAGTTTCACTAATTAACCTATCAATATTTTCTAAACCAATTACCTTTATCATCGCGGCTGCATCGTCATCATTTGGACCAATATGTCTGTTCACAAATTTATCGGGATGTTGTGGAATATTCATATATATATTCTCTCTCTGTACTTATTTTATAAAAATTGTAAGAACTATTTTTTTTAGTGTATGAAATTTAACTAATTATTTTGTAAAAGAAGTTTAAAATCAGGGGGTATTTATTTCGATAGAAAAACAGAAGTTAGATGAAAAATTTTAAGTTTGACCATTAATCTTTTTAAGCGCAAACTGTGCTGCATTTTGTTCTGCACTTTTTTTATTCTTTCCTGTTCCCACACCGTATTCAGTATCACCAATAAGAACTTTAATTGTGAATACCCTGTCGTGCTGCGGTCCTTCTTCCTTGATTACAATATAAGTGGGGTTATCAAGCCTGTTGGCCTGTGCGTATTCCAGTAACTGGCTTTTAAAGTTCTCATCGATAAGATGGTCACCGGCTTTTGCGTTAGGAACTATTAATGAACGGTTAACAAAATCTTTGGCCGCATCAATACCACTGTCAAGATAAATTGCGCCTATTAAGGCTTCAAATGCATCTGCAAGAATAGTTTTAGATCCGTTAGAAAATGTTGCGGAAAGATTTTTACTTATAAGTAAATACTTTGAAAGGTTAATACTTTCTGCAGCGTCGGCAAGTGCAATCCGGTTAACAAGTTTAGCTCTGACTTTTGTAAGAAAGCCTTCGTTCCGGTCTGGGAAAGTCTCGAATAAATAATCGGCAACTGCAAGGTTCAAAACAGAATCACCAAGAAATTCAAGTCTTTCATTTGAGACAAGAAACTCAGATGTTTGCTCAAGATATGATCTGTGCATTAACGCCTGAATGAAGTAAGCCCGGTTATTAATATTAATTCCGGCATTTTTTTCAAATTCTTCAAATTTTTTCGGAGTTAGAAATTTTGAAATGCTTTTTGAACGAAGTGATTTTTCCCGCTGCAGTAACTTATCAAACAACCAGGAAAGAAAACCCGCCACTTTTATTCCTCAAATTTCTTGAAAAGTATAGAAGCGTTGTGCCCGCCAAAACCAAAGGTATTACTGATTGCATAGTTTATTGTTCTAAGAGTTGGAGTCAGAGGACTATAGTTAAGATCACATTTGGGATCCTGGTTTGTAAGATTTATTGTTGGAGGTACAGTGTCATTTTGAATAGCAAGTATTGTTGCAATAGCTTCAATACCTCCGGCAGCGCCAAGAAGATGTCCAGTCATAGATTTGGTGGAACTAACAGTAAGTTTTTTTGAGTGCTCTCCAAAGGTAGTTTTTATTGCCATAGTTTCGTTCACATCATTAAACTGAGTAGAAGTACCGTGCGCATTTATATAATCAATTTCGTTTATACTTATACCCGCATCATTAATTGCAGCTTTCATCGAACGAACCGCGCCTTCACCTCCTGGTGCCGGCGCAGTAATATGATGAGCATCACCAGTCAGACCGATTCCGCAAATTTCGGCGAAGATTTTTGCACCTCTTTTCTCGGCATGTTCATATTCTTCAAGAATAAGTGTTCCCGCACCTTCTCCCATTACAAAACCATTTCTATCGATATCAAAAGGTCTTGAGGCTTCGGCAAACCTGTCATTCCAGGTGGATAAGGCTTTCATAGCATTAAATCCCCCGATGGACATTTCAGTTATTGCTGCTTCAGAACCTCCACATATCATTAAATCAGCACTACCCCGTTCAATTAATATGAATGCATCTGCAATAGCATGAGATGAAGTGGCACAGGCAGAAGTTGTTGCATAGTTTGGACCTTTTATACCATATTTAATAGAGATTTGTCCTGCTGCAATATCTGATATCATCATTGGTACGAAGAAGGGACTTATTCTGCCGGGATTTTTAGATTCGAAATAAATCCAGTGTTGTGATTGAAGCGTATCCATCCCTCCAATACCGCTTCCATATATTACTCCAAATCTGTCTTTATCTATTTTTTCCAGGTTTAATCCTGATTGGAGAATTGCCATCTCAGCAGACACGACGGAAAATTGAGTAAAAGGATCCATCCGTCTTAATGTTTTTTTATCGAGATAATTTAGAGGATCAAAATTTTTGACTTCGCAGGCAAACTTTGTATCAAATCCGGAAGCATCAAATTTTGTAATTAGGTTTGCACCGTTTTTCCCCTGAATCATTGCTTCCCAGAATTGATCTACTCCGATTCCAATAGGGGTAATTGCACCCATACCGGTTACAACTACCCTTCGCCTCTTCATACAATACTCCTGAGAATTATTCTTTTTACAAAGCTAGAAAAAGATTTGCGGGAAATTCCCGCTTTAATCTTATCAGCCTAATTTTTCTTTCAAATATTTAACTGCGTCACCTACTGTACCTATTTTTTCAGCATCTTCATCAGGAATTGAAACCTGGAATGCACTCTCAAATCCCATAACCAATTCAACTATATCAAGTGAATCAGCGCCCAGATCATTTGTGAATGAAGCTTCGGGTGTGATCTGTGATTCTTCAACACCTAACTTATCTATAATTATCTCTTTTACTTTAGCTTCAACGTCCATTGTTTTCTCCTATCCTTTGTTAATTAGATTATTTGATTTATGATTTAATAATTTAAATTTAATAAAAATTAAAATATGAGAGTATTACTCTGATAATTTACATTGTCATTCCGCCATCAACAGCAATAACCTGACCGGTTATGTAGTCAGCATCCTTACTGCATAAAAAGGCAACTACCTTGGCTATGTCTTCAGGTTTTCCCATCCTGCCCATAGGCACATTCTGAACAAGTTTTTGTCTTTGATCATCTGTTAATTTTTTTGTCATATCCGTTTCAATAAAACCCGGGGCAATTGCATTTACTGTTATTCCTCTTGATGCCAGTTCTCTTGCCATCGATTTTGTAAATCCAATAACACCAGCTTTTGATGCTACGTAATTTGCCTGACCGGGATTACCGATCAAAGCAACAACCGAGGCTATGTTGACTATTCGTCCGTACCGCTGAGCAATCATTGGTTTGAGAACTGCTTTGGTATAATTGAATACACTTTTAAGATTTGCATTTATTACGTCATCAAAATCTTTTTCTGTCATTCTTAAAAGAAGATTATCTCTGGTGATTCCTGCATTGTTAACGAGTATATCAACGCCGCCTAGTTTTTCAATAGCTGCATCGACTGATGCCTGTGCGTCTGCAAGTGATGATGCGTCTGCTTTAAAAGCATGTATCTTTATTCCAGGATAATCAATTTCAGACATTAATTCTTCGGCACATTCATCACAACTATTATATACAAATGCCACATCCGAGAATAATACACCGCAGCAGCTTCGGGAAGCAAGTTCTTTTACGATTGCTCTTCCAATACCGCGGGTACCTCCTGTAACAATTGCTCTTTTATTGTGATTGTTATCGTTGAGGTTCATTTTTTTCAACTCCCACATAATATTCAGCTAGATATTCTTTCCTGTAGTTTTCAAGTTCAAGAAAATCATCAGGTCCAAAGAAATGTTCAAGTTCTTCTTTACAGGCGTCAAATATAGATAATGAATGATTACCATTTTTGTTGCAGAAATGTAACCTGTCAATATGTTCGTCATCTATAGTCAGCATTTCTTCGAAGACTGTTAATGGAAATAGTATACAATAAATTGGTTTGTATTTCCATTTGTACTCACCTTCAATCATAGCAAGTTTCTGTAAAGTGCATAGTCCGTCTTTATCAAGGAACGAACATTTTTTATTAATAATATTTGTTCCTACTGCTATTCCTGATTGAAAGTCCGAGTCTTTCTCCGGCGCTTCGAACCAGTCGTCTACATTTTTTGATTGTGTTTCATCCATCAATGGAATTACTTTATTCTGAATGCTTAATATCATTTCAGCTTCTTTAAGATCAGTGTAAACTCCATAGTGGCAGCACTCGCCGTTACATTTACATGTAAAGGGAAAAGTAAAAATCTTAGGATCGATTTTTAGACCTTTAATAACTTTTGATTTACCGTTTGTACTCACAAAAAACTTTCTACGTCTTCAAATTTATCAATACCATAAAACTTAACATCCGGATTAATTCTTTTTATCAAACCTTGTAAGACTTTTCCGGGGCCTATTTCATAGAACTCGGTTATTCCGTCCCTTATCATATTATTAATAGTCTCTTCCCATCTTACAGGTGAAGTAACCTGTTCGTAAAGTAATCTTTTAATTTCAGATTTATCAGTAACAGGCTCAGCAGTTACATTTGTATAGACAGGAAATTTTGCATCATAAAAATTTGTTGAGTCAAGTGCCAAAAGAAGTTTTGCTTTTGCTGTTTCCATAAGTGGTGAATGGAAAGCTCCGCTTACAACAAGCTCTTTTACCATTTTAGCACCATTGGCTTTACAAATTTCCATGGCTTTTTTAACACCTGCAGACGAACCTGATATCACTATCTGACCGGGTGAATTAAAATTAGCACATTGGACAATTCCGTCAGTATTAGCTTCTTTACATATATCAATAACTTTATCAGGATTAAGGCCAACTATTGCAGCCATTGTTCCGGGAAAATCCGTACCAGCCTGCTGCATGGCAATACCGCGTTCTCTGACTAGCTTTAACGCTTCATAAAACTGAACCGCTCCTGCAGTTACCAAAGCTGAATATTCACCGAGTGAATGACCTGCGGTTGCATATGGTGTCAATGTCCGGATTATACTTGAAAGGATAACACTATGCAAAAAAATTGCGGGTTGAGTAAATTCGGTTTGTTTTAATCTGTCTTCGGGACCGTTAAAAAGTATGTAAGAAAGATTAATGCCCAAAGCATCGTCGGCTGTTTTAATCATTTCCTTAGCTTCAACGGAATTCTGATAAAGATCCTGAGCCATGCCAATATACTGCGAACCTTGACCCGGAAATAGAAAAGCGGTTTTATTCATTAGTTAAACTCGACATATTATTTATCAGATACCCCAAACAATATAACTTGACCCCCAGGTAAATCCTGCACCAAATGCAGCTAGAACCACCTTATCACCTTTTTTTAATTTCCCATTGCGGTAATACTCAACAAGGCAAAGGGGAATTGTAGCTGCTGTTGTATTGCCATATCTATCAATATTTATCATCACTTTGTCGGGGCTAAGTCCCATTCTTTCTGCTGTTGCTGATATTATTCTTAAGTTAGCCTGGTGAGGTACAAGATAAGCAATATCTTCTGAAGTAAGATTATTTTTTTTCATGATATCGTAAGATATATCTGCCATTCCTTTTACCGCTACTTTAAATACGGCTTTACCATCCTGATATAAGTAATGCATTTTTTTATCCACTGTTTCATAAGATGGAGGGTTCAAACTACCTCCGCCTTTCATATATAAACTTTCTTTACCGGAACCATCGACTCTAAGTAAAGAATCCTGTAATCCGACGGATGAATCTTCAGTCGGTTCAATCAGCACTGCGGCTGCAGCATCTCCGAAAAGAATACAATTGTTTCTATCAGTGTAATCAACAATTGAACTCATTTTGTCTGCACCAATAACCAAAACTTTTTTATAAGTGCCTGATTCAACGAGTGAACAGCCGGTTTGAAATGCAAATAAAAATCCGGAACAAGCGGCTGAGAGATCAAAACCCCAGGCATTTTTTGCCCCGATATTATCCTGAACAAGGCAGGCAGTGGCAGGGAAGAACATATCTGGAGTAACAGTAGCAACAATTATCACGTCGATTTCTTCGGGCGAAATATTTTTATTTTTTAATAAGTCCTGTGCTGCACGGGTTGCCAAATCACTTGTTGCACCGTTTTCTAATATGCGGCGTTCTTTGATTCCTGTGCGTGTAATTATCCAATCACTTGTCGTATCAACAATTTTTTCAAAGTATGTGTTATCTAGTACTTTGTCGGGGACATACATTCCCAAACCGGTTATTACTGCGTTATATTTACTTTTTTTTGACATTTAATTTCCGTTTATAAACTTGAATATTGTTTCAATGAACTTTCAATTTTTTGTACCAGGTTTTTATCATACATTTCTTTAGCACGAAGAACCATATTCTTTATTGCTTTTGGAGTGCTTGAACCGTGTCCAATTATGCTTATTCCATTAACTCCAAGCAGGGGTACTCCTCCGTATTCCTGGTAATCAAAGTCTTTTAAGATGGTACGCATTGCATTTCTTACAATTCCAACTTTAAGCTTATTAATAAATCCTTTGGATGCATAATCTTTAAATTTATATTTTAAAAAACTTAAAACACCTTCACCGAACTTTAATAATATATTACCTACAAATCCATCACAAACTACAACGTGTACCGATCCTTTAAGTATGTCTCTTCCTTCAACATTACCGGCAAAGTTAAGGTTTGTTTTTTTTATCAACTCATACGCAGATAATGTAACTTCATTACCTTTTGATTCTTCTTCTCCGACACTTAGAATTCCAACCTTTGGATTCTCAATTCCATAAATTTCTTTTACAAATATAGTTCCCATAACTGCATATTCAAGCAGGTGACGGGCTTTGGAGTCAACACTTGCACCAACATCAAACACTGTGCAGACGCCTGCTTCATTGGGCATAAAAGAACCGATTGTCGGTCTTCCAACTCCGGGTATTCTGCCTATAAGCAATGTTGAAGCAGCCATAACTGCGCCGGTGTTACCGGCACTAACAAATGCATCTGCCTCATTATTCTTTACAAGCATTGCTCCTACAACAATGGATGAATCAGGTTTTTTTTTGATTGCACTGGTGGGGTTATCGGACATCTCAATAACCTGTGTTGTATGATGAATTTTTACACCGGCTGTCGAGAAATTATTTGCACTTATAATTTCAGATATTTTTTGTTTATCCCCGACAAGAATAAGTTCAAAGTCTTTGTTTTCAGAAAATGCATTCATTGCACCTAACACTACATTCTGAGGAGCGAAATCGCCCCCCATTGCATCAACAACTATTCTGCATTTTCCGGGTAAAGAATCGGAATTGCTCATTAATATAAACTAATGAGTTAGCTCTTTGGTAAAAACATTGAGCGTTCGTTGTAGTAACCACAAGATGGACAAGCTCGATGTGCTAATTTCATTTCGCCGCAATGTGAACAAGTGCTTAAAGCAGGAACAGTAGCTTTATAATGTGTTCTTCTTTTATCTCTTCGGCTTTTTGACCATTTACGTTTAGGATTTGGCATTGGTTTTCCGTTATTTATTTTTTATTAAGTTTATCTTTCAAATCTGCTAATGGCTGCCATCTAATATCAATTGAATTTTCGGGACAGTCACAATTTCCTTCATTAAGATTTTTTCCGCACCTTTGACAAAGACCTTTGCAATCTACGCTGCATAATTTTTTCATTGGTACTGCAAGCAGCGCATAATCCCGCAGTTCGGGTTTAAGATCTATTTTATCAGTGTCAACCGGCAGATAAACAATGTTTATTGCTTCACTATCAACCGGTTCTTTTCCGAACATATATACTATCTGATAATTTGTTTCAAGATCTTCAGTAAATGTGTTACCGCATCGGTCACATTCATAGGTGCATACCAATTTAAGGCCAGCATCAATTATCACCTGCGAGTGTGATTTCTGAAGTTTTACATTTAACCGGACGTCACCCTCAAAAGGTTCTGTAAGACCAACAAACTCTGAACTTTCTTCAAACTGTAAAGTGTGTTCACCGTCTCTTAAGTTGCTGATCTTGATTATCATCATTTGTCAAAAAAGTTTCAAAAACAAGCTAAAATATATCAATCCTTACAAAGATAAACAACTTTTTTAATGTATGAAAGATATACAAATATGAGGCTGAAAGCTCTTGATTATTTAATCAGCTAATTTGTTAAAGAATTTATTGCCTTCGCTAAGTCATTGTTTAAGAATTCTGGTATAAAATAGAATTCAGATACAGAGGTTAAACCATCCCTCTAAAGTACCGATTGAAAAGAAAGCCAAATTTATCAACTGGTCACTCGCCAAATTTTGGTAGTTTTGGCAATAATTCATTCATACGGTAATCACGCCTCGTTTAGAGCTACTTTTTACACTTTTCTATCATTCTCGTTTAATTGTTGGATATTCATTAGATTTGTTTATGTTGATTAAGAAACAATATTTATCATTTCTGTTAATTCTTTAATTGAAAAAGTTCTTTAATGCTTTTAGTAAAAAACCTGAGAAAAGAATACAAAGATGTTGTTGCTGTTGATAATATCTCATTTATCGCTGAAAGAGGTAAGATATTTGGACTGCTCGGTCCAAACGGTGCTGGTAAAACAACAACTATCAGGGCGGTTCTAAACATAATCAAACCTACTTCGGGTGAAATAAGCCTGGATAATAAAGATCTATCCGGCGAGTTCTACAATATAATTGGTTATCTGCCTGAGGAAAGAGGACTTTACAAAAAAAGTAAAGTTATTGACGTGATTAAATATTTTGCCAGACTTAAAAATATGAACGGCAGCAGAGCATCTTCTGAAGCGGATAAGTGGCTAAAGATTCTTAACATAACCACACTCAAAGAAAAAAAGATAGAGGAACTTTCAAAGGGCAATCAACAGAAAATACAGTTTATATGCGCTATTATCCACGAACCTCAACTGCTTATACTTGATGAACCTTTCAGCGGGTTTGACCCTATCAACCAGCAGCAGATAAAAGATCTGCTTCTTTCGTTTATTGATTCGGGGAAAATAATTATTCTATCCACTCATCAGATGGAAACAGCAGAAAAACTTTGTGCGGAAATCCTTTTGATGGACAAAGGCAAAGAACTTTGCAGCGGAAGTTTACAGACTCTGAAAAAAAAATTTGCAGAAAATCACCTTCGGGTTGGCTTTGAAGGAGACACCAGGCATTTTAACGAAATGAATGGTATCAAAGATTTAAATGTTTACAGTAACTATGCTGAAATTAAGTTGAACGATGGAGTAGAACCTGGTTCATTTCTCAAATCATTAATTGACAGGATGAACATAACACATTTTTCGATAGTTGAACCAACTTTAAACCAGATATTTATAGATGTTGTTAAGCAAGCCGCCAAAGGACAAAATTAATGAAAAAGATTTTGACCATTGCTCTGTGGGAGTATCTGGAGAAAATAAAAACAAGAACCTTTATCATTTCACTGATAATCACTCCGGCTATTATAATATTGTTTTCTATTCTGCCAACCATACTTTCTGAACAGGAAGAAAACAAAACGCGCGCATTCGGAATGCTTGATACATCAGATATTTATTTTAATGGAATGTCACAGATTGTTGAAAAATATACTTTACCCGGAGGTCATCCAAATTATATTTTTATAAACTTATATGCAGCAAATTATTCAGAACAGGATCAGATTCTCTCTGCAGATGAAAAAATTTTGACTGACTACCTGGAAGGTTACATTCTGATCAAAAACGGCGGGACAGATTCGGTTAAGATAGAATTCAGAAGTACAATTACACTAAATCCTCGTGACGTTAAAAGATTTGAATCAGCTTTCAATGAAACGCGTTTAAAATATGAGCTTAACAAATTTGATATTCCGCAAGAACTGACATCTACGCTTACGAAACAGGTTGAGGTATCACAAATAAAAATTTCAAGTGATGGTAAAGAAACAAAAGCTGACTTCCTGATCATTTTCTTTTCATCATTTATATTTATTATGCTTCTTATGATGATGATATTGTATTCCGGTGGTATGCTGATCCGGAGTCTTGTGGAAGAAAAATCAAACCGGCTTATTGAAATATTGATATCAAGTACAACCGCAGATGAACTTCTTGCAGGAAAAATTCTAGGATTAAGTCTGCTTGGATTAACTCAACTTTTTCTCTGGGCTTTAATAGGCACTACCCTTGCAGGATCTGCGGTTATTCCGCTAGAAGCTTTTACTCATATCCTTCCGATGTTATATTATTTTTTACTTGGTTTTGTTTTTTATACTGCAATTTTTGTAGGTATCGGGTCAGTTGTAACTACCGAGCAGGAAGCTCAGCAGATAACGAGTTACATAAGTCTTATTCTTATTCTGCCAATTGTATTTTCAATAACAGCTATTCAAAATCCGGAAACTGACATAATAAAGATCCTATCTTACTTTCCATTAACAACGCCATCTATTATGATGCTCAGATTAAACATTTCAGAAATAAGTTATGTCGAGTTTATCGTTACATCGTTCATACTTTTCATTTCAATTTATATCACTATATCGGTCTCGGCAAAAATTTTCAGAATTGGTATTCTTTCATATGGTAAAAGACCAACATTAAGAGAACTCCTTTCCTGGCTTAAAGATGAATAATACCCTTAATAAGTAATCAACAAATTCACTTTGATATTTAACTTCAACTTCCAATATTAAAACGTGCTGAATAAAAAATTTATTAATACTGCAGAAAATCCTATATGTTAATTTTTGCATCCGCATTGGCTGCTGTAATACCAATGCTGCTGTACCTTACAATTATATGGTTTGTTGACAGGTATGATCGTGAACCAATCGGACTTGTTCTCTTAAATTTTTTCTGGGGGGCACTTGGGGCAATAATATTTGCTGTAATAGGAAGCGGAATATTATCATCTTTCCTGGATCTTTTTATATATGATGAAAACCTGCATTCACATCTTGAAACAATTTTTGTTGCTCCTTTTGTTGAAGAGATTACAAAAGGATTTTTCCTTTTCCTGACAATACGAAATATTAAATTTGATAATATGACAGATGGAATTGTTTACGGCGGAGCAATAGGTCTCGGTTTCGGAATGACGGAGAATTTCTTTTATTTTATTTCTTACGGAACAAACGTTGTGAACTGGATTATGATTGTTGTAATCCGTACTCTCTTCTCTGCGGTAATGCATTGTGTGGCAACCGCAACATTAGGCGCCTTTTTAGGTTATTCAAAATTCAAAGGAACAGGGACTAAAACTGCTCTTGCAATAGCCGGTTTATTTTCAGCGATGTTCATACATTTTGCGTGGAATTTTAGTGTTAGTTTTGAGTCAACTGCATTGCTCGGATTTTTATTTATGGGGATTACAATAGTTATATTTGCAGTTGTATTTTCGTTATCGGTATCAGGAGAAAAAAAAGTATTGTTTACGGAATTGATTGAAGAAGTGAACAACGGTATTATACCTATCGAGCACTTAAATATTCTTAATTCATCCTTAAGACGAAAGAAAGGTTGGGTCGATGAAAATATTCGCAGCTTATATATTAAAGCAGCAACAACTTTAGCTTTCAGAAAAATGCAATTAAAAAATTCACGGGGTTCAAGTAAAGATTATTATGAGCAGGAAGTAATTCACTACAGGAATTTTATTAATGGTCTGCTTACAAACCCAAGGAAAATATAAAGGGATATGAAACGAAATTCATCAATACTTTTAATGTCAAAAGAACCGGTGTTCAATTCACATAAACAGAATATTTATCCGTTTTTAAGAGAGTACGACAGCATTGCCTTGAACAGTACTCTTTTTACAACAAACTTCCAGAATCTGTACACGTTAAACCCCCGTTTGAACCTGACACTTTGTTTTGACAATGCGGATAAAAACCATATTCCTGCCGAAATTCAAAAGGCAAATATACCGACACTATACAGCGACCTTACGGATACTGAATCGTGTTTAAGATTATTATCAGAGAAGTATTTCTCTTCTTCACCCAAAAACCTTATGATATTTTCTTACGCAATCGGAATATCACTTTCTCACATACAAAAAATATTTAACCTGCTGGCAAAGGATGATGAAACTCTTGTATTAGGAGCAGACAATGCTGGCATCATATCCTTCATAGGCTTTAATAATTTTGATAAAAATATTTTTGGCAATTTCAAAAATGAAACGTTAACTGTTGACAACATCCTTCATAGAATTGATACATCCAGATATTTCATTTTTATAATAAAAGAATTTATCAATGTCCTGACACTTGAAGATTTTAAACTTCTATATAAGGATTTATCTAGAAGGGAAAGCTGGGTTTACTGCAGCCGCGAGATGCACGAAAGGTTCACAAATCTTTTTATTGAGTATAAGGAATTACTTGGTTGAAACCTGTTGGAATTTTGGGCGGTACCTTCGATCCGGTTCATCTTGGTCATTTAATCACTGCACAGTTTGTATATGAAGTCCGGAATCTTTCAAAAATAATTTTTATACCCAACCGGGTTTCACCTCACAAAACAGATAAAGTGATTTCATCTGCCCTGCACCGTCTTAAAATGCTCAACTTGGCTATCAAGGGTATTAAGCATTTCGAAGTATCTGAAATTGAAATCAACAGAGAAGGTATATCATATACAATTGACACATTGAAAGAATTAAAAGAAACTTATTCTGATATCGAACTGATAATCGGTTACGATAATTTACTTGAGTTTAGTTCCTGGAAAGATCCTGATGGTATTTTAGATCAGGCTGCGCTTGTGGTTATGGACAGAAAGATAAAAGCATATCCTGAAAATCCTGATAAATATTTTTCAAGCGCTATTATACTTGATACCCCGCAGATAGAAATATCAGCTTCGGATATAAGAAACAGGGTGAAGAAAAATCTGCCCATTAATTTTCTTGTCCCGCAAAACGTAATGGAATATATTAGCACTCAAAATTTATACAAGGAATAAATGAAAATTTTAGTTACAGGGGGAGCCGGTTTCATCGCTTCCCAGATAGCAGACGGTTATATAAATGAGGGACATGAAGTTTTCATATTAGATAATCTTATTACAGGATTTGAAAAAAATATTAACCCGAAGGCAAAATTTGTAAAAGCAGATATAAGGGATAAAAACCTTTCCGAATTATTTAATCGCGAAAAGTTTGATCTTATAAATCACCACGCAGCTCAGATGGATGTTAGAAGATCAGTTGCTGATCCTTCATTTGATGCTGACTGTAACATTATCGGAACAATTAATCTTTTACAAAACTGCATTGCAACCAGCGTTAAGAAAATAATTTTTGCATCAACTGGCGGTGCAGTATATGGAGATCAATCATACTTCCCTGCCGATGAAAATCATCCCACAAATCCGCTTTCACCTTATGGGATTTCTAAACTTGCAGTGGAAAAATATATCTTCTTTTATCACGTTCAGTATGGCTTACAGTATAATATACTGCGATATGCAAATGTTTATGGTCCAAGACAAAATCCTTTTGGCGAAGCTGGTGTTGTTGCAATTTTTGTTTCCCGTTTATTAAAAAAAGAACAGCCAACTATTAACGGTACGGGTAAACAAACACGTGATTATGTTTTTGTTGGTGATGTAGTAAAAGCAAATATAATTTCACTAAGCAATAAAAATAATTCTATTTATAATATCGGAACAGGAATTGAAACCGACGTAAATGAACTTTATTCAAAGATCAACACTATTTCAGGTGCAAATTTTTCGGAGAAGCATGGACCTGCTGCACCAGGTGAACAAATGAGAAGTGTTATCAGCTCAGAAAAAATTTATAACGAACTTAGCTGGCGTCCATCAATCAAAATTGAAGATGGACTTCAAAAAACTGTAGAATATTTTCGTACACAATTGAAATAGAAATGTGTCTGCTCAGGATCAAATGATTACTAATACTTTTATTGATAAACTTATTACAAGCGACCGTCGTACTGTTGCAAGAGCTATTACAGTAGTCGAAACTTCAAATCAAAAATCTGCTGAACTTTTAAAACTGGTATATCATAAAGTTGGTAATGCCTACAGAATTGGAATTACAGGTCCGCCTGGCGCAGGCAAAAGCACAATCACAAATCAGCTTACAAAATTATATCGAAGTGAAAATAAAACTGTCGGGATAATTGCTGTTGATCCTACAAGTCCGTTTACTGGCGGCGCATTGCTTGGTGACCGTGTTCGTATGTCGGAGATTGGTCAGGATCCCGGTGTGTTCATTAGAAGTATGGCAACACGCGGAAGCCTTGGCGGGCTAAGTAAAAAAGCAATTGATGCTGCAGATGTACTTGATGCTGCCGGGTTCGACATAATTATTTTCGAAACAGTAGGCGTTGGTCAGTCCGAACTTGATATAGCAAATGCAGCAGATACAACCATTGTAGTATTGGTACCCGAATCGGGTGATGCCGTTCAGGCAATGAAAGCAGGGTTGATGGAAATTGCTGACTTTTTTGTGGTTAACAAAAGTGACAGGCCATCGGCACAACAGGCCGTAACAGCTTTAAAAACTATTTTGATGATGCGTGATCATGATGAAAAATCCTGGATGCCTGAAATAATTAAAGCGGTTGCATTGGAGAATAAAGGTATTGATGAAATCGCTTCAGAGATAAAACGTCATAACAAATATCTTAGTGACTCAGGAAAATTTCATTCTAAACGCGAAGAACGGGCCAGAACAAGAATAAAAGAAATTGTTGAAGAAATAATTCGTGAAAAGTTGTGGCGTGAAGTTGGAGAAAATTCCTTAAATTCATCTTTAGAAAAAGTAGTTCTGGGAAATCTTTCCCCTTACCTTATAGCAGAAGAAATCGTCGATAATTTTAAAAACCATATTTAGTTCACCGTTTACTGTTCTATCTTCCTTCTGATTCTACTGAAGGACAATTACTAATTATTTATAAACCGGAAAGGAATGTAATGGAAATTACAGCAACTCAATTTATTTCCGAATTGACTGACAGCCAGTTGGAAATAAAAAATACAATCCGTGACTTTGCAGAAGAACACATCAGACCATTTATAATGGAATACGATGAATCACAAAAATTCCCAATGGAAATCATGAAAAAACTTGGTGAACTGGGTTTTATGGGAATACTTGTACCTGAGGAATACGGCGGCGCCGGACTTGGTTATATGGAATATGCAATAATTGTTGAAGAGTTAGCAAAGGTTGATCCTTCGGTTTCACTATCTGTTGCAGCACACAACGGTTTATGCACAAATCATATTAATTTATTTGGCAGCGAAGAACAAAAGAAAAAATATCTCCCCGATCTTGCAAGCGGAAAGAAGATTGGCGCCTGGGGATTAACAGAATCATATTCCGGAAGTGATGCTGCAGGTTTAAAAAGTATAGCAGTAAAAGAGGGCGACAATTGGATACTGAATGGAAGTAAACAATTTACCACTCATGGTACAGTTGGTGAAGTTGCGGTTATTATGGCTATAACAAATAAAGAAGCTAACAAGAAAGGTATTTCCGCATTCATTCTGGATAAGGGAATGCCGGGGTTTATCATAGGCAAAAAAGAAAATAAACTTGGAATGCGCGCAAGCGATACCACACAACTCGCATTTGAAAATTGTAAAGTACCTTCATCAAACCTTTGCGGTGAAGAAGGAATGGGATTTATAAACTCAATGAAAGTACTTGAAGGCGGAAGGATATCAATAGCTGCATTAAGTGTTGGACTTGCTCAAGGCTGCCTTGATGCTTCAGTGAAATACTCAAAAGAGAGACAACAATTCGGTAAACATCTTGCTGACTTCCAGGCTATTCAGTTTAAGCTTGCGGAGATGTCAACCAATATTGAGGCAGCAAGATTACTTACACACCGCGCAGCGTGGATGAAGGACAATGGAATTCCAAACACCAAAGAAGCAGCCGAAGCTAAATTATTTGCGAGTGAAATTGCCGAGAAAGCAGCTAATGATGCCGTACAGATTTTCGGTGGATATGGCTTTATAAAAGAATATCCTGTTGAAAAATTTTACCGCGATGTAAAACTTTTGACAATAGGTGAAGGCACTTCAGAAATTCAAAGAATAGTAATTGCACGGGATTTATTGAAAGAATCTTGATCTCTGTGTTTCTCTGTGCTTTTTCCGTGGTTCTCCGTGTAAGTATTTACATCTTTTTATAAAAATAAATTTATTAATATGAAAAAAGTTGGCTCAATAAATCCTGAAACTGAAACCTTCCACAAAAGGGATGACTATCAAAAAGAACTCTGGCGCAAACTCTCTGCAGAAAAAGATAAAATAAAACTTGGCGGCGGACAGAACGCAATAGACAAACATAAAGCAAAAGGTAAACTGACGGTAAGGGAAAGGATTAATTCATTAGTCGATAATCCTAAATCATTTTATGAGCTAAGTACATTTGCAGCGCATGGAATGTATAGTGAATACGGCGGCGCTCCTTCATCCGGTACAGTTTATGGGATAGGAAAAATTCACAACAGACTTTGTGTTATCGTCGCCAATGATGCAACAGTAAAAGCCGGTGCGTGGTTTCCCATTACAGCTAAAAAAAATCTTCGTGCACAGGAAATCGCAATGGAGAATAATATTCCAATAATATACCTTGTTGATAGTGCCGGAGTTTTCCTTCCACTTCAAGATGAAATTTTCCCTGACAAAGAACATTTTGGAAGAATCTTCTGCAATAATGCAAAAATGTCCTCGATGGGAATTCCACAGATTGCGGCTATTATGGGACCTTGTGTAGCAGGAGGTGCTTACCTTCCGATAATGAGTGATGAAGCTTTAATTGTTGAAGGTGAAGGTTCTGTTTTTCTTGCTGGCTCACATTTAGTAAGAGCAGCAATTGGTGAAGTAATTGATAATGAATCTCTCGGTGGGGCAAAAGTTCAATCAAACATTTCCGGTGTTACGGATTACATCATGAAAAATGATGAAGAGTGTATAAAGCAGATAAGAAGTCTAGTTGAAAAATTCGGTTCAAATAATAAAGCTGGATTCGACAGAATGGAAAGTTTCCAACCGCTTCATTCACCAAAAGAGATTTACGGGATACTTCCTGAAGATACTTTAAAACAATACGATGCTTATGATTTGTTATCCCGCATCGTTGACAAATCTGAACTTGATGAATACAAAGCAGGCTACGGTAAAACCATAATAACTGCTTATGCAAGAATAGATGGATGGGCAGTAGGAATAGTAGCAAACCAGCGTTCAGTTGTTAAGACTGAGGAAGGCGAGATGCAGGTCGGCGGAGTTATTTATTCCGATTCGGCAGATAAGGCTGCACGATTTATTATGAACTGCAATCAGAAAAAAATTCCATTAGTGTTTCTTCAGGATGTTACCGGCTTCATGGTAGGCAGTAAAGCAGAACAAGGCGGTATAATTAAAGATGGCGCAAAGATGGTTAATGCAGTTGCGAACTCAGTTGTACCGAAGATTACGATTATTGTTGGGAATAGTTTTGGTGCCGGCAATTACGCAATGTGCGGCAAGGCTTATGATCCAAGATTTATTTTCGCTTATCCTAATGCAAAAATTTCTGTTATGGGTGGTGCCCAGGCAAGTAGTGTGTTAATGGATATTAAACTTAAGCAGGAAGAAAAAAGCGGACACAAATTCAGTGATGAAGAAAAAAAGAAACTGCTGAATGATATTCTTAAATCTTATGATGAAAAAAGTAACCCGGTTTATGCAGCTGCACGACTTTGGATTGATGAAATAATTGATCCTGCATTAACCCGTGAATGGATATCAATGTGCCTCGAAGTTGCGAATAATAATCCTGAAATACCTAAGTTTAATCCGGGTGTAATTCAGACCTGATTGATTAGTAAAGTATTTCGTTTAAAATGTAATTAGCAACTATTCTATGCCCTCTTTCAGAAAAGTGTATCCCGTCTCCATATAAATAATTGTCAGAAATATTTTCACCATTACCATCAAAAGCTTTGGCAATATCATAATATTCTACATTCTTAAATTGTAAAAATTCACTTAATAATTGTTGAGGTTTATTTCGTCCATGATAGTCGACCTCTCTTATTTGAAACTCATAAGGCATCATTAAAATCGTTAATTTAATTTTTTTAGATTTCACAAGATCTATTGTCTCGTCTAAATCTTTCAATCCCTTCCTTAATGTTCTATTATCACTTTTATAAAACTTTAGATCAAACAAATAATAGTCCTTTGCCCGATCAGTAAAAAGATTTTTGACAAATTGATATAAGTATGAGTTGTTCCTGAAAAATATCATCATTCTTCCGAAGAATGTTTCTTCGGTTGCTTGAGGAACATTCTGAATTATCTCGTTAGAATAAATATCATTAAGACACCAGCAAATTATTACTTCATTAATCTCATTCTGATTCCCTTCATCAACCAGGATCTTCCGTACAATATTTTTATAATCATAAACAGAGTAACCTATTAAAGAGGGATTAATTATATGAGAACTTGTATCTGTGTTATTAACTATTCCACAAAAAGTTGAATCATTTTCAATTCCAATACCCATGCTTACTGAATCTCCAAGAAATAAAATTTTTCTTTTTGAATTACTGTTTCTATGATATTTCCAGGTCCTGTACGATGTGGTTGACTTGATAACACCCATACTTTTGCCCGATATATTTTTCCTTAGACCTTGTGAATCACGGTAAACACTCTCCTGAAGAAGTATCGATTCTGTTCCGGGTAACTTGATTTCCGGAATCAACAATCTTATAACAATCTCTGCCAGGATGAAAAGAAGGATCACAACTACACCATTAATGGCAACTAATTTTAATATTCTTTTTAATGTCATCAGACAAGTTTTTATAGGTTTAACTAATTTTGAATTAAATATTCCTGAGTAAATATTAATTTTAAGTATAAAATGTTATTATTTAATTGTTTTAAAATCGCTTTTTATCATTCCAATTGAAAATTTATTTCGATGAATAAAGTCCGGCTCATTATATGCATTCTAATTTTTCTTGTATCTAATTTGAATTTATTCGCTCAGCAAAGTAAACTTTCAAGAACCGTAAATAACATTTCAGAATATATAGCTTCGTTTGATAAACGGTACGAAATATCCGACCTTCAACTTGTTGATTCTATTTTTGTTTTTGCACTTAAACAGACGAACTATGATTCTCCGGAAGCTTTGTTAGCACTGGCATTTGCTTGCGTTCCCTACCGTGAGGTTCCTATTCATATTCCTTTAATCAATGTAATTATAAATTATCCCCTCATTTCTGCTGATGAAAAAACTTTTCTAAAAAAAAATGAAAAACTTCCCCGATACCTTTACTTTGATTCACCTCAAAACGAATATGGTGACAAAGATAAATGCGCGCATTTTTTCGGTTCAGCTTATTTGATGAACGGTTCAAGCATTTTTGACTTAGGAAATCTATTTGGTTATTTTGTAGAAGTTTTTGAAGCGGAATTTAAAGTACAATCATCAATCGATTTGCGCGATATGCAGACCAACAAACTCGGACAAATTTTCGGTTCAATGTTAAAAGAAAACAATAAAATCCGTCCTTCACATATATTAATTCAACCAACACTTTTTTATATAAGACCAACACCATGAATTCAATCCTAATAATTGATGATGAACTTCAAATATGCGAAAGCATAAAAATGATTCTTGAGTACGAAGATTATAAAGTTGATTACTCTACAAGTGCTTTTGAAGGAGTTGAAAAAGCAAGTACAACCGACTTCTCTGCATTGCTGCTCGATATTCAGATGCCAGAAATGACCGGCTTTGAAGTACTGAACAAAGTTAAAGAAATTAAACCGACTCTATCTGTTATAATTATCTCAGCACATGCCAGCCTGGAGAATGCGATTAAAGCAACTCGTTTGGGGGCATTTGATTTTATTGAAAAACCAATCGACCGTGAAAAACTTTTAATCAGTATACGTAATGCGGTAGAACAATCTAATCTACTTAACGAAAATCGTGAGATAAAGAAATCACTTCATGGAGATAACAAAATCCTTGGCAAGAGTAAGGCGATACTGAACATACTTGAAATGGTTGATAAGGTCGCTCCACTTGATACAAGAGTTTTAATAACCGGTGATAACGGAACTGGAAAAGAACTTGTTGCGAGAGCTATTCACAATAAAAGTGAAAGAAAATCAAAACCACTTATTGAAGTAAACTGTGCCGCTATCCCAAATGAATTAATTGAATCGGAATTATTCGGACATGAAAAAGGTTCTTTCACCGGTGCAGTGCAGCAGCGTATTGGCAAATTTGAACTTGCAAATAAAGGAACGATCTTTCTTGATGAAATCGGCGATATGAGTTTACAAGCGCAGGCAAAAGTGCTGCGCGCAATTGAAGATGGTAAAATTGAGAGAGTCGGCGGCGGTAAAAAAATTGAAGTCGACGTCAGGATTATTTCAGCAACAAATAAAAATCTCAAAGACGAAATCGAAAAAGGAAATTTCAGGGAAGACCTTTACCACAGATTGAATGTTATCCCCATCCATATTCCACCTTTAAAAGAAAGAGTTGAGGATATTCCCATTCTTGTTGATCATTTTGCAAATGATATAGTTTCAAAACACAAAAAGCCTTCCGTTAAGTTTTCTGAAGATGCATTTAAGTTTTTGCAATCATTGCAATGGACTGGTAATGTCCGTGAACTGCGCAATGCGGTTGAACGAATAATCATCATTGTAGGTAAGTCTGAAATAACAAGAAGAGATATAGAGTTTTTATATTCGACCAGCAAAAATTCAATCGGCGATTTGATTGATATCAACAACTCATTCCAGGAATTTAAAGAGAAAGCAGAAAAAGCTTTTATACTTAAACAGCTTGAAGCAAATAACTGGAACATTAGTAAGACTGCTGAAATACTTGATATTCAAAGAAGCCATCTTTATAACAAAATGAAAAAATATGACATTGAAAAAGGTGAATGACATGGGAGGAACTATTTTTTCAAAAATTATTCGAAAAGAAATTCCGGCATCAATTGTTTATGAATCAGATACCGTACTCGCTTTCAAGGATATAAATCAACAGGCACCGCATCATATACTTATTATTCCTAAAATTGAAATTCCCAAAGTGAGTGACATAAAAGGAAGCGAACATTCAGAATTACTTGGGGATTTGTTTGATGCTGCAAATAAAATTGCTTCAGACTTAGGAATTTCTGAAGAAGGATTCAGGATTGTTATTAACTGTGGAAAGAATGGTGGACAGGATGTTTACCATTTACATTTGCATCTTCTTGGCGGCAGAAAAATGAATTGGCCTCCGGGTTGAAATTATTCAGATTTTAATTTCATTCCGTCGGCAAATAAAAGAGATTTATACCCATATTTGTCTCTTATACCCGTAACTGCTCTCAACATTTTTTTTCTCTTCATTTCATAATCTTCAAACAAATATTCCTGTTCGCTAAAAGTTGTAAGGTTTGTTACACCTACACCAATTAACCTTACACCAACTCTGCGGGTATGTGCTTTTTTCATAAGGTCCCAGGCAACATCAAAAATAACTTTATCATCATCAGTAATCTTTATTGTTTTTGATCTTGTCATTGTCTGAAAATCAGAATATCTCAATTTAATTGTTATTGTTGATGCCATTAATTTTTTATTACGCAGACTGTGACAGACTTTTCCTGTAAGATAAAAGAGAGAAGACCTGATCTTTTCTAAGTTCATAATATCTTCACCAAAAGTATTTTCGCGTGAAATACTTTTGCGTTCTCTTTCTATCGTGAGATATTCTGTGCCTTCACCATTGGCTTTTCGCCAAAGATCAACTCCGTATTTTCCGTAAGCTGCGGAGAAATAGTCAGACGGAGTTTTAGCTATATCCCCGATTTTTCTGAATCCTTTGCTATGAAGGTCTTTTGCCAGTACTTTACCTACACCGGGAATTGTTTCGACAGGCATTGGTGAAAGGAATTCTTTTTCCAGTCCTGGTAAAATATATGTAATGCCCTGCGGCTTCATGCAATCAGAACCGATCTTTGCAATTGTTTTATTACTGCCAATTCCAATTGAGCATGGCAGGGAAAGTTTTTTCCAAATTTCTGACTGAATGAAAGATGCGAATGCAAACATAGAACCATAGATTTTCTGGCAGCCGGTAAAATCCATATAGAATTCATCTATCGAAGCTTGTTCGATCAAAGGTGAATATTGTTCGAGAATATTTTTTACAGCTTTTGAAAAATGTGTGTACTCGTCACCGTGTCCGTGCATATAAATTGCATGCGGACAGAGTTTATATGCCTGCCGTATCGGCATTGCTGAGTGGAGTCCATACGCACGCGCTTCATAAGAACAAGCGGCGACAACACCCCGTCCGTATTGAGGATCTCCGCCAACAACAACTGGCTTGCCGTTAAGTTTTGGATCGAGAATTCTCTCTACGGAAATAAAGAATGCGTCAAGGTCAAGATGAAAAATTGTTCGCATATAAAACTCTTCAATCCTCTCCCCCTTGAAGAGAGGATTATTTTTTTAATTCACCATTACCTCTGCCAGCCTTGGATAAGCTTTTAGTATAGTTGGCGGCATTACAACTTTATCTTTTTCTTCAAGCAGATGGATCAGCTCAAACGCGTTGGCAATCGCATCACCCTGTGGATGATTATTCATTATAACATTTACTTCTTTTACTTTTTCGCTTAACGATTTTATCTTCTGCACAATTTCAACCAACTCACCCGGCGAATACAAATATTTATAACGCGAACTTTGTTCTTCATACGTCTGTTCTTTCCCGAAATTTGCAAGGGATTTTTTCCATGCTTCTACATTCCTTCCATGAAACCGGATATATGCTTTATCATTTGTTATAATCGGTTCAAACTCAATTGCCTGTCCAATTTGCGGCTGATCGATTGTGCAAAATGTTATATCAGCCTCTTCAAAGAATTCAAGCGCTCTTTTATTATTCCAGCTTGAATGACGGACTTCAACAAAACAGCTTATATCCGAAAAAATATTTTTAAGTTTTTGAATATACTGCACAGAATTTCCATCAAACGAAAATGAATAAGGAAATTGAATTAATAATCCGCCAAGTCTTTCAGACTTTCTTAAAAGTTCAAGATTGAACCTTACAGCATTAATACTTTGTTCATCGTACTTTCTTTTGTGGGTAAAATCCTGGTGAAGTTTTATATGAAAGATAAAATCATCTGAATCCTGTACCTTGTTTATCCAGCCCTGAACAATCTTCGGACTTATATATGTGTAATAAGTTGAGTTCACCTCAACACAATTAAAGTAATGCGAATAAAACTGCAGCCAGTCAAAACCACCTGACTGATTTTTAGGATAGAAGTTCGGAACCCAGTCTTTATATGACCAGCCTGCTGTTCCTATGTTAAATTTGATCATCTATTAATTCCTCTGACTATAAAAATGTTTTTCTGCTGAAAGAAAATAGTTGCTCTCCCCTACCTGCTGAATTGAATCTCTTAACACACCTAACGATCTTTGACTAAGCAGATCAATCTTTACAAGACCGATATCTTCAACTCCGTACATATCCGGCTGGGTTATTATTAACCCGACACCTTTATTCTTTGCATACTCAAGAGCAGTAAAAGTTGTAATCGGCAATGGCGAGATAACTATTCCGCCGGGATGAATACTGAGATGACGCGGAAAATTTGCAAGCCGTGATGCAATATTAATTACACTTTTCCATGGTTCGTTTTTAAAATTAAGCGAACGTGCCTCAGGAAATCTTTGTGCAATATCAGGAAGGTTTCTTGCATCAGTCCATGGAATGAACTTGCTTATCTTCGATATTTCCCTGTCAGAAAAACCAAATACTTTTGCAGTTTCCCTGAAAGCAGAACGTGCTTTCATTGTAACATGAGTTGATATGAATGCTACTTTACTGTAGCCGTACTTATTAAAAATATACTGAACAATCTCATCCCGTTCCTTCCAGCTAAAATCAATATCAACATCAGGCAATGAGGAACGGCTCCTGTTAAGAAATCTTGTAAAATAAAAATCATACTTAACCGGATCGACTTCGGTTAAGCCAAGACAATAACAAACAAGACTGTTTGCTGCAGAACCTCTTGTAAGAGTCATCATCTTTCTTCGTTTTGCTTCCTGGTAAATATCATAAACGATAAGGAAGTAATCGGAAAGCCCCAGCTCATTTATAACATGCAGTTCTTCGTTGAGCCTGTGTTTAATGCTCTCATCTGTTTTTCCATATCTCCTTTCCAGTCCTTCATAAGTCTCATCCACCAGCAGCGAATAAGCTGACTGTTTTGTAGTTCCCGGGAAGGATGGGATTTTATGTTTGCCAAGATCAAGATCCACATTGCAGTGCTTAGCTATAAATTCCATATTCGCAAAAGCTTCCGGCAGTTTATCTTTAAGATGACTGAATGTTGCCGGATGTTTGAAATAAAATTCTTCATCAACAATGTCATCATCAGAAAGATTATCAACGGTGTTTCTGTTTTTTATTGCTGTAACAACTTTATGAAGCTGGTAATCTTCTGGTTCAGAAAAGTAAACAGGATTTGAGATCACATACCTGATTTTTTTTTGTACAGCAAAGTCATACAGACTTCTTGCTTTAAGCCTGTTCTTTTTTGTTATGATGAGTTCAGCAAAGATATTTTTATAGTCTGGAATGTTTTGTAAAAGTTCGATTGAACTTGTAAGGATAAAAACATCAGGCATTTCATCCTGCAGAACTTCGAATAAAGAAAAATTTTCCTTTAGCTTTCTTGCTGTTATAATTCTGCATATATCCGAGTAACCGTTAAAATTTTTGGCGAGAAAGATAGCGTAAATTCTTTTTGTGCTGCCTGAAGTGTCATTACAAACTGATTGAAGGTCATACTGAACCTTGTGCCGGCTGCCTTTATAATTTTTTTTCACATCCCTTGATCCTGAAATAAATTCAGGATGATTATCCGCCTCCGGCTGATCGATATAAGCGCCAAGTATTGGTTTTATTCCTTTCTCCGATGCTTTTTTGTAGAAAGAAACCAGTCCATACATTCCGTTCGTATCTGTAAGCGCAACAGATTTTAATCCATACTCAACTGCTTTACTAAGTATCTCATCAATTGTGATGACACCTTCGAGCAGTGAATAACCTGAATGTATGTGAAGAGGAAACATTTTTTTAATCCTGAATAATATGAACCTGGTTCAGGTTCTTACCGTTTACAAAAAACATTTTCTGTCTTACCCCGCATAAGCCGTTCTTAGTTTTTCCGCATTTAAAGATGTTGCATAATAAATGTCTGTTTCTCTCAAACCTTCATCATCCGGCGTATAAAACTTTTCTGCGCTGTCGTTCTGTGCTTCAAGTTTAACTGTTTCATGGGCAAGTATCTGAAGGTCTTCTACTATTATGTTGTTGGTGTTTTGAGAATCGATTTTCCCTTCAACTATATAAGGACCCATTGAAAGAGTTTTTTCGGCAACCTTATTGTAGGCGCGCGGAAATATAACGGCCTCAAAAGTACCTGTCAGATCTTCTAAGGAAAGGAACTTCATTATATCACCTTTTTTTGTTCTTATCCTTTTTGATGACATATACCATCCTATCATCTTAACTTTTTTGCCGGGGTATTTTTCCATCTGGTCTGAATGAGTTAAGGATAATTTTTTATCCCATTCGGTAAAGAACTCAAGCGGATGTTTTGTTACCATATACTCGAACGCTTCATACTCGGCAATACATTTTTCTTCAAGTGAAAAATCTTTTTTTGTTTTTACGGTCTCTTCAAGTTCAAATGATTCATAACTGAAAAGATCATTGTAACCCTCTTCAAGCATTTTAAGTTTGTTGAAGTAAATATCCGTCAGCCTTAAAAGAGTGTGACGTGTTTCTCCAAAACAATCCATTGCCCCGCATTTGATAAGAAGTTGTGTTTCTTTTATTCCTATCCTTGTCCTTACAATAAAATCGGCGAGCGAAACAAACCTGCCGAATTCCTTCCTCTGCATGACTATTTTTTCTACCGATGAATAGGAAAGGTGTTTTACAGCCATTAGTCCTATGCGTATTTCCCTGTCCTTGCCCCTGTATTCTTTTTCACTTTCATTAACACAGGGAAGAAGAATATTTATACCGATACGTTTTGCTTCCTGTATATAAACTGCTCTTGAATAAAAACCTCCGCCGTTGTTTAATACACACCCCAGAAACTCTGCCGGATAATGTGCCTTTAAATAAGCTACCTGGAAAGAAAGAAGCGCGAAGCTTGCGCTGTGAGCTTTGCAGAATGAATAACCTGCAAATGATTCTATCTGCCGCCAAAGTTCTTTTGATATTTCAGCAGGTATGTTTTTAGATTCACAGGATTGAAAAAATCTTTCTACTATTAATTTCATTGCCTCGTGCGAACGCATTTTACCGCTCATTGCCCTGCGCAGAACATCCGCTTCATCAAGAGTTAAGCCGGCAATGTGGTGAGCAACTTTAATCACATCCTCCTGGTAGATCATAACACCGTAAGTTGTTCCCAGTACAGTTTCCATTTCAGGAAGAAGATATTTTCTTCTTGAAGGATCTTTGTGACGCGCAATAAACTCCTGCATCATTCCGCTTTCTGCAACACCGGGGCGAATGATTGAACTTGCGGCAGTAAGCATTTCAAAAGTTTCAACATCAAGTCTTTTTAATAATGAACGCATTCCGGGAGATTCTATATAAAAGCACCCGATAGTTAAACCGTTCCGTATTAAGCGGACTGTTTCAGCATCACTAAAAAGAAATTCATAGTTGTAGATATCGAACGGAATACCGTTCTGCTGCCTTGGAATATCCCTGTAAAGCTTTATCGGCAGTGAAGCAATATTACGATTAAAAGAAAAATCCGGTTCAGATGAAAAATTATTCTCTAGCATTTTAATTCAACCATTAACTCAACTATAAAGCATCAAAACATTTTATTGTTTATTCAATTAATAACTTAACCCCGACCGAAGCACTGAATGCACGGGTTAGTCCATCAACATTAACTTCCCTTTTAAGGAACGGAACAGCAACATCAGCAAACAATGAATAGTTTTCATTTACTGAATATTCAACCATTGTAAGCAGATTAAGCTGCGACTGTTCACTCTTTTCAACATCTATATAACTTTCAGTCGGCGCCATAGAAAGAAAGTTTACTATACTTGATTTGGATAACCGCTTTATAAAAAGTAATTGGGGAACAACACGGAATTTTTCAAATGATAATTCATAAGCGCCGCGCAAAAGAATGTCATCGCCTCTTTCAAGTTTAAGCAGGTTATTGTTTCTTCCGCCTGCAAGCTGATAACCGGCGCCGATACTTATTTTGTCATAGGTATAATTAAGAGCGATTAATAAATCGTTTGTGCCAAGACTGCTTTGATAAACCTGCGGAAGACTATCTTTGTTATCATCACCCAATGCCAGTTTAACTCCTACAGAAGCATCAAGAGATGAAGTGCCGTCATAAAATAATTTTTGAGTCCAGCTTAAAATCAAATCCCCTATTCCGCTTACATCACCGGCGGGACCTGATTGTATGTTATACGGAAGTGAAAGCTGAACTGAACTGTTATTAAAAAGGTTGTATCCAGCTCCAAGCTGTAAGGAATGGAATTTTACATCTTCATCTTTGCCGCTGCTTCCAAATTTATATGAAGCAGAAATTGTAAGTGGTGTTGTGCTTTCTTCTTCGGAATGATGCCCGCTGATTGAACAAACACCGGCATCCGAACATTGCGCAAATAATTTTTGCACGCCGATCAGAATTAAGAGAACCATAACCGGAAAAATTAAAATGTTCTTTTTCATTTTTAACCTTTTGTTTTGAATGATTAAAACAGAATAAAACTCTGAGATTTCTTTTTCAATTAATAAATTTCACCCTGCCAATAGCCTTATTAATATTTTAATGCGGCTTTTCTTCTTCGCGGATTTTTGGGTACAGGCATATCATCCCATGTTCTACCTAAAAGTTTTCGTCCTGTCCTATGTTTACGTGTTCCTCCCCATTGTTTAAAGAAGAACGGAACTTGTTGCCTCTCACAGATTTCTTTTATCTGTATAACCCATTCTGGTTCTAACCTTCTGGCTTTGGGACCAGATTCTCCACCAACAATTACCCAATCAATATTTTTTAAGTTCATCTTACTAATACGACTAATTAAGGGTTCAATTGAAAGAAACCTTACTGCAGATGGTACTGTACGTAAGTCATCAATCCGGTTGATAAAAGTTTCTGATTCGACACTGACCCCCATCCAGACATTATCCGGCCAATCAATCATTGGAGCAAGCAGTTTTAGTCTTTCAGACCTCTTTGTAAGAATTTGAAATGTATGCCAATGTGCTCGTTTCATTACTTTGAATGTATCCTGAATAAAACTCAATGGGATTTTTTCATGAAAGAGATCACTCATTGAGTTAACAAAAATAACTTTAGGTGTTTTCCAGGATAATGGCACTTCCAAAACTTCAGGATGCAATGTTAATTCAAATGCATTCTTATATCTTTCTACCCCGATTCTCTGAAGTCTTTTTGCCATTCTTTCTGCATAACAGTTTTTACAACCTGAACTGATTTTGTCACAGCCTGTAACAGGATTCCAGGTTGATTCTGTCCATTCTATGCTTGATTTATTAGCCATTTAATTCACTTTATTATATTTTTTTACAATATCATTTGCAATTTTAAGAGCAGTTTTGTTACTAGATGCCATAAATAGATGATACATTATAGTTCCTCTCGTATTAAGTAATACAAATGGTTCCGAAACAAAATTAAAAATTTCATTCAACCTGCTCTTATACAATTCAGCTGACTTAGTAATAGCATTTGATTCTTTTGATTGTTTTATGATCTCACCGAACAAGGTCAATTCTGATTTGCTTTTATAAAAATAATCCTGTATTTCATTTGAAGATAAACCTAGAAATTTTATTAATCTTTGTAACCAAGCTTCAGATATATTTCCATCTTTCTTTAGCAGTCTATTTACACCTAAACCCGTCGGTACTAGAATCCAAATATCAATTTTGGTTCCCTGAAGTTCTTTAATTGCTGACCACTCTAACTCCATTCCACAAGGATCAATATAAGCTAATACTCTATACTTATCTTTTCCTTGATTCTTTAAAAAATGAGATAACTTTTTCAACTCAGGGTTGCAATCACCTATTTTTATTGAAATATTTTTATGAGGAAATAGTTTCTGTGTATTGTTTTTAAGTTCTTCTGCATTACTTGAATTTTTTTCGACAAAGTAATAATTATCAAATGGAATAGGGTTGTCAATCTCAACTATTCTCTTTGCAGCCCCGATAGTTACTTTTACATCAATTTCGTTATTCTTATAAATCATTCCTGCTCCTGCAAATCCATCAAAATACAAGAGTTTCCAATGTCGATTTTTGTTCATAATAGTTAAATAAGCTTTGGCATATTCAACTAATATTTCAATTTTCTTCTCTGTCCAATTACCCCCGAAGCCTTTCATATTCAGTCCCTTTCCTTAAAAATTATTTTTGAAAAATAAATTATTATTTCTCACCCTGCCTTCTTTCCCATACTCCTGTAAACACCAACAACAGTGCCTACCACTTTGAATGACGCATACTTCTTATCAATTACAATCGGTTTGTATTCAGGATTTTCTGAAACTAATTCTATTTCATTTTTCTTTTTATAAAATCTTTTTACTACCGCGGCATCATCAAGTATTGCAACAACAATCTGCCCGTTCTTTGCTTCAAGATTTGGATTAACAATAACAATATCACCGCTGAAAATGTATGCGTCTTTTAAACTGTCGCCTTTAACTCTTAAGAGGAAAGAATCTTTGGGCATTCTTGCAATGGTCGGCAGTTCAATTGTATCAATTGCGTCGGGATAAATTGTAAGCGGATTACCAGCCGCAACTTCACCAAGAACAGGACGTGGAATGAAAAACTTATCTTCTAAGTTAAGTTCAATACCTCTCGATATTTTAGGGCTCTTTCTTATGTATCCTTTTTTTTCTATTGCCTGCAAATGCTGCTGAACCGTTGCCCGGTTTTTATAGCCGAACTTTACGGCAATCTCTGCAAGTGTGGGCGGCATACCTTTCGATACTTTCTGATCGATAAGATATTCAAGGATTTTACTTTGAACTTCTGTCAGTTCTTTTTTCATAATTAAAACTCCGGTTAAATTACGCTGGCAGAGTTAAGAATAATGATTTTATTAAAATTTCACTCTTAGTCTTAATCTTTATCCTACTCTTAATAATACCATACATTTGTATGGTGAAATGTAAAGAAGCAGATATGAATAGTCAATATCTGCTAAAAGTTTTTTCAGGAAATTTTTAGAAAGGAACTGAAACCGGGATTAAAAAATCTTCTCCAGTGATTCAAGCATTTTATCTCTGAAAATCGGTTTGGAGATAAAATCATTAAAACCAACTGTGATGAATTTTTCCCTGTCGCCGGGTAATACATAAGCAGTGACCGCAATAATCGGTATGGTTTCGTACTGCGGCATTTTATGGATTATCTTTAATGCATCCAGACCATTGTATTCGCCCTGAAGGTTTATATCCATAACAATAAAATCAAAATGATGTTGATCAAGAAGAGGCAGCGCTTCTTCAAAACTTACGGCAAATTTAATTTCCCTTAATTCTTTCAACTGAACTTTGAACAGGATTTGCGAATCAACCTGGTCTTCAATGTAAAGACAACTTAATTGCGAAAGATCAACTGTTGAGTGGTATTTATTTTTATCTTCATGCTCAATAGTAGTTACAACCGGTTCTTCAAACAGATTTCCTTCTGTCTTAACTGTCTCTGATGTTTTTGCGGGAATATTTGATATGTAATTTTTTGCGTCGAAAGTATCGCTTATCTGAATTTCGTCTTCTTGCTGTTCAGTTTTAAATCCCGGTTGTTTTTCTCTGACAACAGCAGATTTAAGCGTAAGCGGAAAAACAAAACCACATTCATTTTTATCAGAATCAAATTCGGGTACGATAAATCTTCCGCCAAGCAACTTTAAAAGTGTTACTGCAAGACGAGAGTTAAGTTTTGAAATTCCAAAGTCTTTTGCAGTTGAAGTATCTTCCGGATTAAAAAGATTTTTAAGCATCTCAAGTAATGAAGATGAAACCTCTGCGTAGTTATCTTTAACCGAAACAATAAAATTGTCTTCACTGAACTGGTATGCTGAAAGATAAATTTTCTTTTCCTTACTTAAGCGGGATACTATTTTTATAATGAGTGACAGCAGAACCTGGAATTTTTGTTTATCACTCACAAACTTCAGAGAGCTTGAAATTTTTCCGTATGCAAATTCAACTCCTCTTGACTGTGTGATAGATGTAATATCCTTTTGAATACTTTCAATAACCTCTGTCATCACAATTTCTTCAGAATTAAAGTCATAATTATTTCTTTGAATGTTTGTGTACTCAATGATAAGATTCATTGTGTTGAGAAGGCTGCTCCTGTTCTGATCAATTATCTCCGAGGCTTCTTTCTGTTCAGGAGTAAGCACTTCCATACTTTCTGTAATTTCTCTGACAAAGCCAAGAATCACATTCATCGGGGTAAGAATTTCATGGAACAGACTTGAGAGAAAAACCGAATCAGTAGAAATACTGTTATCATCGGAAACTTTAGATAAGGTTTTATCTGAAATTATATTTGCAGAATCAGTCAATAACCTGTGTCCGATTATATTGAATGAATCAACTTCCTGCCTGTAGTTCAATACAGGTGTTGCAGTCAGTTTTATTTCGACGGACTCCCCGTTTTTTGTTTTAAGTTTTGTGGATAACACTTCTCCGGACTTTAACATTGATTGGAAAATATTTTTATTCACATTACCTCTTTCATCATCAACTACAAGTGAGGTAAAAGAATTTTTTTCCAGTTCGGAACGTTTGTATCCTAACAGGTTTGCAACAGCCTGGTTTGTAAATGTTATAAAACCGGTTGCATCGGTTATAAATATCAGGTCATTTGAATTGTCGAATGCAGCTTTGAATAATTGTGTCTGCACTTCGAGATCAAGTTTTCGTGTTACATCACGAACTATATTGAAGTGAGCATCTTTTCCACTGAATGTAAATGAAGTTTTACTTATTTCAACAAATACAGAACTGCCGTCTTTTTTCTTATGTCTGAAAGGTCCATGGAACATTCCTTCTTTCATAGCGTTGCTTGAAGAATCAAGCAGAGTCTGAATATCTTCATGAGTGTATAAATCTGTCAGATCCATTTGAAGAAATTCTTCCCGCTTATACCCATATAAATTTAATGCGGCTTCATTCACTTCAAGGAAGCGCAGGTTTTCTTTATCATAAACAAAAACCGGCTCCGGGTTTTTTTGAATTAATACTTCAAACATTCTTCCTCTTCTCTTTAATATTTTTTCAAGGTCATCTTCAGTTTCAGGTTCAGAAAAAATTAGCCAGATTTTTTCAACTTCGTCACCTTTGTTAAACACTTTTTTAAGTTTAACGTTTTTAATAAAAATCTGTTCTTCGCTATCTTTATTTATCGAACGGAATTTATAGTTGAACGAATATTCTGTGTCCTTACCTGATATGAACTCTTCAAACTGTTCATAAAATTTTCTCGATAATAATGAATTAATTGTCCCGTTAACAATATTGTTTTCGTCAACTGAAAATAAGTTACAAAATTTAAGATTAGTATTCCTGATCCTGCCATCGGTATCCGACACAAGCACAGGAAATGGAAAATCATTCAACGAATATGTATTTGAGTTTACATTTTCATTACCAATTTCTTTTACTGTCTGTTTAACCGGCTGTGTCAGTGAAATGATTGCAACAACCCGGTTTTCCGAATCACTGAGTGGTATAAGTATATTCTGAAAACCTTCCTGCTGAAATGCAGGAAAGGGAATTCCTTCTGTAGTGAAACAATGACCCGAATCAACTACATACCTGTTTATAGACTCATAAAGTGTGTTAAGGTATGATGGTATAAAAAAGTTTTCATTCTTGCCTTCAACCTGTTTTGCAGTTAACGAAAGGTTGTTCAGATATTTTTTGTTGGCAAGAAGTATGATTCCTGATTTGTCTTTTACTGTGATAAACTCATCAAGTTTATCAATCAGTTTTCTTATCTTTTCTCTTCCAACAAAAGTAAAAGGAAAGTGTGTCCTGATCTCTGAAAGCAGGACAATAATTTGTTCATTATTAATGATTGACAGAATTTCTTCCGTTTTTAACTTTAGCTCTGATAGATTTTTTAGTTGGATTATATTTTCTTCAGGCAGGAATGTACATAGTACAAAATCTTTGGACTCTTCCGAATAAAGATTCAGAATAATATTACAGTTCAGTTCTGTGCCCGATTTTAAATGCAATTGAAGATTTGCGGTTACAGGAAGATCAGATTGTTCTTTAATATTCAAAAGTAAGGAATTAAAATCCTCTGCGGTATCAGGATTCAGGTAATCCAGAATGTTGCCCGGTTTTTCAGGAAGAAAGAACAATCCAGCCGCACTTTTATTAAATGACAGAATATTACCTTTGAGATCCACAACAATAAATGAATCTTTAATATTCCCGAGAATATTTCTGAATGGATTGTTCATTGATTCGGATGTATTCATTTTCAGAAATTTTAACTAAAGGTTGCTATTTAACACGATTCGTATTCGTTTTGTTTCATACGATTTTAATTCTTCAATAAATATTTTTAATTCTTTTTTATTTTTATCGAAGGTAAAATTTAAAGTGCTTATTTGATTATTCTCATACAGAACTGGTTCTGTTTTTAGTTCATCGGTTGTAAGTATAAAAAATAAATCTTCAACTTTAATATCATTTCGGTTTCCCAGTTCCAATTCAAGATTGCCATTCCGATCTAATCTGACATTTGATGTTAATTCATCCTTTACTTGAAACCAGTTATATAAAGAATTAAGATCATATCCTGTATGTATAGTTTGCCTGGGATTTGATCTATCAAACAGATCAGATAAGAATCGTCTTAACTTTTTTTCATCTTCACTCTCACATAAAACCGGATCAAAGCCAATATTTATTACTGATTCATTATACTGATCGTTTACAGCTTCAGCCAATACCTGCAAGCTGCTAATTTCATTCTGATTAATTTTATAGAAATATGTCTCCGGAATAATTAACAATTCTTTCATGTTATCAATAAAAAACGGGATGTATGTTTCACTATTTGAGTAGAGAAATACTACATTGATTCCCGCATTGACCAGTTCTTCCCGGTATTTAATTACACGGTTGATGTCACTTGCAGATATATACTTTATCTTCCTTGAAACATTTTTTTCTAAGGTATTTATTAATCGATTTAAATCTGCAGTTGTTTTATTCATATCATCAATCTTTAAACCGAATTCACCCAAATCAGAAAACTCATTTAATAATGCAGAATCATTTACAGCTGATTCAGTTATTAAGAAATAAGGTTTCAGATTAAAATCACTGATCAGACGTATCACTTTATCTGTTTGATCAATCCGCCCGTTTAGTATTGGAGAAAAGAGAAATGGAATTCTACTTAATTTTGTATTTCTTATCTGGCTATAAGTGATACCGTTTAACCAGTTTAATGAATTTAGAACAAACTTTGCAAATAATTGTTTCTCTGATTCGCCGCCAATAAGATCGGTCATATCAAAACCGCACCAGATAAATTTTGTGTTGATATTGTAACCATATACTATTGAAGTTTTCGCCTGTTCAACTTGCTTACCATCCAGATCAATATATCCGATCGCTTTACTCGTTGAACCGGAGACATTCGTATAATAAAATTCCTGGGATGTGGAAAGCAGCAGACAGCTTTTATAGTTTATCTCTGATGTAAGTTGATTTGTGCCAGTAAAAATTTGTTTCACATTTTTTAGTTCATTTGAATTTAAACGTGAGATGTTGATTCCGGTTAGTTTTAGTATGACCTCATTGTTAGAAATGATTTTACCATCATCATCGACAGATATGGTACCTGAAATAAATATCCTTCCGCGGTTCTCTGAATATTCTTTCAACGAATTAAATTGATCCATCTCAAGTATTATATCTGTTGCGATTATCATAGCAGAATATTTTTCGTTGAGTGAAACATCGATATCATCCGGAGTAATAACATCATAACCAATTTTATTATCCAAAAAAAGTAATTCCCAGGCAGTAATTTGTTCGATGATTTTTTTCTCATCTTTAGTTCCTGCGAAATAATTTTCATCCTGCATTAATAATGCTGCTTTATTCGCATCCGCTTGCGGGAAAATTAACTTTCCAGCAAAGAGTATTGCAACTATTATTATGTAATTAATCCGCATTTCAAACATTCGGTTTGTTGTAATCAATATAATAAGTGCGCGATTCTTCCGGTTTCAGATCATCGACATAAAGCTGAATAATTCTGCTTCCCTGAGTATGTTTTATTTTTGCAGGTTTTGTTCCGATAATCTCCGCATCAAGTGAAATTTGTTCCGCATAGTCATTTATATCAACTTCTACTACCAGACCATTAATTGTTTCAGTTCCTGAATTAGAAACATTAAGTACTATTCTGGTTTTTCCGCGTTTATCAACACGCAATTCAACTCTGTCTTTATTCGAATACCAGTTATCAATTTCACTAGCTGTGGAAATCCAGAAATTTTTCTTTTTTAGATCATGAATAATTTCACGCAGCACTTCCACATTCTCAGGCATACATTGATAGTCAGTATGAGGTTTGAAAATGTATAAGCCGCCTTCGAAGAGTACCCGGTCAATGTCTTCCTGGTAAGTATAAAATTGAAATCCTTTATCATTTAATCCAAAATCTCTAATAACTTCATAATCATCACGTGCAGTTTTTGTGAATACTGTCAGCCGTTTATTTTCTGATAAAAATGTTTTTGGTACAGATCTGTCAGTCAATGAGTCAGTGAAAATAAATCTATAACCTTCAGTTGCACTGGCTGTAATTGTATTATTATCAAATATTCCGTAGTAAGGAATTAGTCCTGATACTTCAGTGTTAAAATATTTTTCAAGTTCTGATTTTGCCTTTTTCAGTTTATACATCTGAGCATTGAGCGGATTAAGTTTAAACGAAGTATCATTCAATGAAGGACGATAGCCAATATCAACAACTGCAGAAATTTCGCCATATATTTTTAGATTTTCAGGTAAACTCTGCTTAAGTACTAACAGGTTAGGATCAATGAGAAATGACGTTTTTATTTTTTCATCTGCTAAAATTTTCAAAAGGTTATTGGTGTTTGTGATATCATTTCCAAGCATAGGAGTAATGATTGCAGCGCTTTTATAATTACCGGGCCAGTCTTTTATATATGCTATCGGGTGATAAGTTAACCAGTTGATACAATTATTAAAAAGTCTGTCAAAAAAAACATAATCATCCTGAACACCAATTACCGAATTTATTTCAAAACCCATCCATACAAATCTGCCGGCGCCGTATGTACCGCTGACAATACCTGCACTTTTTTTTATTTGTTCACGGCTAAGTCCGCTGTCGAGTTTGTAATTATACCAGAAACTTATCTGTGTTGTTCGCGGATCTAAAACCTCTGCTGCAATTGGTTTATCCCACGTAGCCACTCTTAACGGATAGCCGGTTGGTATGTTTGCCGTAAGGTTGAGTCCGCCTCTTAGAGTATGAATTTTGGTTGACTCGTCATTTGAAATTTCTTTTGAATATTTTATTCCGAAAAGTTCTGTTAAAAATTCCCATCCACGCCATTTGCCGTCATTTGAGTATGATGCAATTCCGCTTGTTGCAAAAATACTTCCGCCTGCATCAATGAATTTTTTTATCTGAATTATTTCTCTGTCACTAAGTGATTTTGAACCGGGTAAAACAAGCAATGTATAGTTCATCACTTCGCCTGATTCAATTACATCATCAGAAACTACATCATAGGAATATTTTGTGTTGTTAAGAAACTTTCTCCACGTTATTATGTTATCATTAAGCCACGTACTTCCTGCAGGAAGCATGTTTTCTGTGTAACGTGAATACAGAACTGCGATTTTAGGTTTCTCTCCGAAGAAAGCATTTTTAAGGACTGATGTGTCGGGCACAAGTTCATCTGCTGTGAATCTGCCGTAAACACCTTTTAGAATAAAAAGATAAATTAAAATTGAGGCAATAAGAATAGTAAGACCGAAAAGTAAAATCAGTCCCTGGTTAACTCCACCTTTTTTTTTAACAATTACCT
>JAEXTA010000210.1 GCA_023453665.1 Bacteroidota bacterium
GTACGGGATTATTTAATTCAATTGTTCTCTCAACATCTGACGAACACATTTCTTTAGACAGAGTTCCCCTGAAGCTTGAAGGAAATATCGGTCTGCTTCATGAATTATCACCTGAAATAATTGCAAACCATAATCAGAATGTTTTTAATCTCGGTCTTGGTGCTTCATACATTAAAAAGAATTTTCTCGGTAATGCAAGAAAGCTAACTGTTAGTGCTTCTTTTGGTGTGCAGGATTTTTTCAATATAAATCCAGCTAATCTCATAAAAGATTTTTCTTTCCGCGATACTACACTTCTGGGTTACGTTGATTCGAGAATTACAATTGATCAGCCGTTCCTTTTTGGCAAACCTATTTTTGGAAGCTGGACTAATTACGCAACGATCAACAAGCAGAAAAATTTTAACAACACTATTTATGGTTCAAAAATAATAATGGAGTTTGAACTCCCTAGATTTACCTTCTTTAATTTTCTCAGTGCTTTTTATAATGTTGAAGTAAGCAACGAAGTTTACCGTACCCTGAATGATAGCTTATCCATTAAACTATTGTCAGCAATCGGTGCTGACTTCGGTTCCACAACAATTGATAACCTGCTTTTCCCGACGCGCGGTTATACGCTTACATTTCAAATAGAAGAAGCAAATTCACTTCCGTATCTCTTCACAAAATTATCAGGTGATGACTATGATGGTGCATTGTTCTATAAAATACAGGTTACCAATGTTAATTATCTCAGTCTTAACCGGAACAGGAATTCGATACTTGCATTAAAATCTAAAGTCGGTTATCTCCATACATTTTTTGGTGATTACTCGGGGCTGCCAATTAACCGGACATTCTATCTCGGCGGAAGCAACTCATTGAGGGGATGGAGGTCAAATGAAATTTTCCCGGAAGGTGCACCAAGCGTTCTGGGTGAATTTAACCAGGGCATAAATGTTAAAGGCGGAACTTTTGTAATCGAAGGTTCAATTGAACAGAGGTATAAATTCACAAATGAAATTGGTACAGCTTTATTTTTTGATTTTGGCAACACTTGGTTAAAGTATAAAGAATTTCAGTTTGACCAGGTTGCTATGGCAATAGGTTTTGGATTCAGATATTACACTTCAATTGCACCATTCAGGATAGATTTTGGTTTTAAACTTTACGATCCTTCTGACAGCAAATTTATCTTTACGAAAAATTACTGGGATAATATGGAAATACAGTTTGGGATTGGTGAAGCTTTCTAAATAATTCAGTCTCTGTTAAACTTCTTACCCTTCATTAATTGCTCTTCGGTAACTAAAAATAATTTGCTTCTTTCATTTTTTTTTTTTCTTTATTACAGCAGGTAAAAATAATTTATTTAACGGGGGTTAGAGTATGTTATTAAAAATCCCGGCATTCAAGGCAAACAACAATCAGTCATTTCGATGGCGAAGCCTGAGAAATCTCATATCATTTCACAATACCAGCATTACAAAAAAGGAGAGAAAAACTATGCAGTAACTAAATCAAATATTGTTTAAGTTTTAACAACACTCATTAATACTGAGGCAAAAAATGAAAAAATCATTTTTATTTATACTTTTAATAATAATCATTCAACTAAGTTGTAAAGAAGACAGCATTAGTCCTCCACCCAAAATTAACCCGCCCGGATTACAACAGGATATACATTGGCCAACACTTGCAAATAGTCCCTGGCCGACAAATCACGCAGATATGCAGAGAACAGGAAGATCAAAATATGTTGGTCCACAGCAAGGATTGATTTTCGCAAAAGTTAAAGCTGCACAAATGCAAACCGGAGTTGTGTTTGGAAACGATTCGGTTTTCTACTATGGAACATCCTCACGAAATGTGGATACAACTCAATTGGTAGCAGCCAAGATAGATGGAACTATTCTTTGGTCACTCGATTTAGAAGCATTTGAAACATCCACAACACCATTAGTTGACGATGAAGGAACAATTTATATAGCTAATGGATTCTTTAGAAAGATTTTTGCGGTGAATCCTGATGGAACTGTTAAATGGACTTTGCAAACGTCAAGAGAAGTATTTAATGATGGTTTAGGTATAGGCAAAGATGGGACAATATTTGCCATCGAAAACGGATCAACACTGGATGCGATAAACCGGGATGGAACAATGAAGTGGCAATTTCAGGACAATAATTTTTTATGGGGAAGTATTGTAAATCTTGCTTTCTCACCAGATGGTAACACACTATATATTCATGGAGGTATAATTGGTGATAAAGAGATAACACTTGTAGCTTTCGATCTGGTAACTTTATCAATCAAGTGGAAGTTTGGGCATGCTTTTATGCGAAATGGTCCTTTAGTTGACTCACAAGGAAATGTCTATGTCCTGGTTGCCGATGATACATTAAATCAGAATACAGCAAACTTTTATTGTCTATATCCTGATGGAAGTTTAAAATGGAAATTCCCACACTCAAGAGGTTATTATGTTGATACAGACCCGACTATCGATAAAAATGGGAATATTTATTTTGCAACAGATACATTATATGCACTCGATTATTCAGGAAAGTTGAGATGGAAACTTGATTTAGGTGATGGGGTTAATTATTGTCCGCTAGTTTGTGATTCTGAAGGCACAATATATATCGGTACTTCTACAGACTTTTTTAATAATTCTATTTTTGCTGTTTCAAAAGAAGGGCTTATAAAATGGTCTCTTCCAATATATGATGAACGTTCTCTTGGTCAGTCACCTGCTATAACAAAAGATGGAACATTAGTTTATCCCACATTCCGGTCTGATAATTTGTATATAATTAAATAGAGGTAATTATGAAATATTTATTTTTTCTCTGTCTCCTTACTCTTAGAATCTTTCCACAGGTTGAACAAACCGCTTCAGTGGAGTTATACTTTGGAACAGAGTCCACGTTTGGAGGTCCGATAACATTTTATTTGTCAAATCAAGGGCAGGTTTGGGGAGGAGTTTATCTGCAACCACCTTGTGTAATAGATTATTATTTGACTAATGAGTTTGATAATCCATCCTACACCATTACGAATCATAACCAATCCATGAATCTTTGGGAGGGTATGGATTTTACAACTTCAGTAAGTTGGCCAGGTGCAGATGTTTATGGATATGGTTTATATAAAGTAACAAACTCGGAAAGTACGGCCCATTTCTATATTGATTACAGGGACCAAAGGATTACTTGTTATCCGGGTACTTCAAACGGGCATCAATCAGATCTCTGGATTAAGTATAATGCAACAAATAATGCATTTTCATATAGCACTGATGGTCAGTCAAACGGAACATTTTATGCAATTTCAAATAACGAATACCTATCTTTCTGGGCAATTAAAGAAGTTGGACGTTCTGAAACAGATCAACTTCCTGATTTTTGGGAATACGCGCTTGCACTAATACCATCACAGTCTGGCAATAACCCAAAACTTGTATGGGGACCTCATCCTGATGATAACATTTATCTTGATATAACAGGTTACAACATTTACAGAGCAATTGACGGTGGAAGTTATTCTAAGATTGCTGAAGTAAATGAAAATACATTCAGCTACATAGATACTTATTTTATGCTTGGAGGTTCGACTGAAGCACACTATAAAGTGACAGCAAACTACCAGGATCTTATGGAATCAACACAGGAAACTTCGTCAACGAATACAGTAACTGCTGATGTTGGGTTATATAAAGAGATTTCAAGATCAGTGGAAGATTTTGGTTTTGAACTTGTTCAGAATTACCCTAACCCATTCAACCCTACAACAAACATACAGTATTCAATTCCAACGGATGGAGTAGTATCACTAATAGTGTATGATTTACTTGGGCGTGAAGTTGCAACATTGGTAAACGAATCAAAAAAAGCGGGTAACTATACTATTAATTTTGATGCGTCTACGCTTGCGAGCGGTACATATATTTATCAGTTAAAAGCAGGAGAGTTTTTATCATCAAAAAAAATGTTGCTGATAAAGTGATATAATCATTTAATCAGAAATCCCACATTCTATAAAAACAAACAATATAATTCCTAAAAAGTGAGGCTCATCTCAGAGGTGAACCTCACTTTATCGGTTCATTCCCTCTTTGGTTAGCAGTTCAAAATTCGTTAATTTTCCAGCCCATTAATTGCGGATATTATGATTTCTAGTATGACAGGTTATGGCAAGGGAATTGCCGAAAATGAAAGACTTATTGCCGAGGCAGAAGTTAAAAGCGTTAACAACCGCTACCTCGAACTTTCTCTTAAAATTCCACAATCACTTTTTGTAAAAGAGTATGAGTTAAGAGAGTTTATAAGGAATAAAATTTCCCGTGGTAAACTTACAGTTGTTCTTTCAGTAAAGAATAATAAAACCGGTGAAGATGTTCTTTCTCTCGATAAAACAAAGTTGAAAAATTATCTCGCTCTTCTTAAGGATGTGAAAAAATCCGCGAAGCTTACTGACAAAATAAAACTAGAACATATACTTTCAGCCAAAGATATTTTTTCAACTCCCGATGTTGAACTTCTGGAAGATGAATTCACACTTGTAAAGAAAGCTCTTGATTCAGCGTTGAATGAACTGCTTAAGATGAGAAAGAATGAAGGAAAAGAACTAGCCAAAGATATGATGAACAGACTTTCATTCATCGAAGAAAAAATTGTTTTTATCGAAGGCGCAATGAAAGAGGGAATAGTTGAGTACTATGGTAAGCTGAAGGAAAGAGTTAAATTGCTTGTTGAAGACACTTCAATTCAACCGGAAAGATTAGACCTTGAACTTGCATTACTTGCAGATAAAGCCGACATAACAGAAGAATGTGTAAGATTAAAAAGTCATATAAAATTTTTCAGGGACAGCCTGGAAAACGACGGTGAACCAGGAAGAAAACTCAACTTCATCTGCCAGGAAATGAACAGGGAAGCAAATACAATTTCATCAAAGACTATTTCAACTGATATAAATCACAACGCGGTTATGATGAAAGAAGAAATTGAAAAAATCAGAGAACAAATACAGAATCTTGAGTAATAGTTGGAACAGAAAAGAGGAGCAATAATAGCAGTCTCCGCACCCAGCGGAACAGGAAAAACAACAATTGTTAAACATATTCTTAAGACTTTTCCTGAAATAGTTTTTTCTGTTTCGGCCACTACAAGGAAAAAACGATCTAATGAAACAAACGGGGTTGAGTATTTTTTCATTACAGAAGAAGAATTCAAGCAGAAAATTGAAAATAATGAATTCATTGAATGGGAAAGGTTCTACGATTATTACTACGGAACCTTCAAAAATTACATTGATGAGAATATAAACACCGGGAAAACTGTTCTTTTGGAGCTGGATGTTAAAGGTGCGTTGTCTTTAAAAAGTATTTATCCTGACGCAGAATTAATTTATATTCTCCCCCCGAGTTTTGATGAACTTGTGAAAAGGCTAAAAAACCGGAATACTGAAAAAGAGGAAGATTTTCAAAAGCGAATTGAACGCGCAAAAATGGAATTAAGCCTTAAAGATAAATTCGATCATTTTATTTTTAATGAAGATCTAGATAAGGCATTTGAAGAAACCAAAAGTTTGATAAAAAAAATAATAACCAAGGAGAAGAAATAAATGGCAATCCAACCGATCGATTTACGCGAACTGGACAAACATTCGGCAAATGTTTATGAAGCGATCATAGCTTCATCAAAACGCGCACGACAGGTGAACGATGAGACTAAAATTGAATTCAACGCATTGGTAAGCACAATTCCTGTAGCTGCCGGTGATGATGAAAGTGAAGACATTGAAAATCCGGCTCAGTTAAAAATTGCCGCTGATTTTGAAAAGAGAGACAAACCGCATATTCAGTCTCTTAAAGAATTACTCGACGGAAAATTAGAGTACTTATACAAAAAATAAATAATAATTTCTAAAAGGAAATTATTTCATGATGTCATTCCGGGCTTGTCCCGGAATCTTATTTTAATTACGTTGTGAATCTGTTTTATACTTAAACAAAAATTCAAAGACTTATCATGCAAAAAGACATCCTGTCAGGTAAAAAAATAATTCTTGGTGTAACGGGATGTATCGCTGCTTATAAATCCGCACTAATAGTACGCGAACTTGTAAAACGAAACGCCGAAGTAAAAGTTGTTATGACCCCATCGGCAGGTGAGTTTATTACACCGTTGACTCTCTCTTCACTATCAAAAAATAAAGTTATAGTGAATATGTTTCCTCCTTCTCAAAAGGATGGAACAGATCTTTCAACATGGCATATTGATTACGCACTTTGGGCTGATGTAATGTTGATTGCGCCTGCAACTGTAAACACTGTTGCAAAACTCGCTCACGGTTTTGCTGATAATGCTCTCACTACA
>JAEXTA010000243.1 GCA_023453665.1 Bacteroidota bacterium
TAACTTTGCTGGACGTACAAAAAGCATTGTAAGCTTCTCAACAGAACCACAGTATCGTGATGGTTACCGACCATTAACACAAGGATTTAAAATAGTAGAATACGGAAATGCTGATGCTTTAGAAAAAGCAATTACAAAAAATACTGTCGCGTTTATTGTTGAACCTATACAAGGTGAAGGCGGAGTAGTTGTCCCACCGGCAGGATACTTAAAAAAAGCTTATGACATTTGTAAAAAGAACAATGTACTCTTCATCGCGGATGAAATTCAATCAGGACTTGGAAGAAGCGGAAAACTTTTTGCTTATATGCACGAAGATATAAAACCTGATGTAGTTATAATCGGTAAAGCATTGTCAGGAGGATGTTATCCAGTATCAGCAGTTCTTTCGGGTAAAGAAGTTCTTGGTGTATTCAATCCCGGCGATCACGGATCAACATTCGGAGGAAATCCACTCGGTGCTGCGATTGCAAGAGAAAGTCTTAAAGTTTTGGTTGAAGAAAAATTAATTGAAAACTCAGATAAACTCGGTGAATACTTCCGTGATAAATTAAAGAAAGTTGCATCATCTCACGTAAAAGAAATTCGCGGTAAAGGATTGTTCATCGGTGTTGAACTTAAACCTGAAGCAAAAGGTGCAAGAAGATTCTGTGAAGCATTAATGAAAGACGGAATCCTTTGCAAGGAAACTCACGACAACGTTATCCGTTTTGCGCCGCCGCTTGTTATTAAGAAAGAAGAAATCGATTGGGCAATGGAACGAATTGAAAAAGTGCTGATGATGGCATAAAAACAATGTTAAAGGTTTAATGCTAAATGTTTAATGAGGCGATCAGAAATGGTCGCCTTTTTTGTTGATGTCAATTTGAATATCAAATATCGAACAAGGAATACTGAACTTCGAAGTTTGGAAAAAAGTTTACCACCAGATTACTAAGTGCACATCTTCTTAAATCTTAATTCGTTAATCAGCAATCGTTAATGTTATTCCTCATTGAAATTATTTTCAGGATTCATTCATTCCTCCAATTATTCATTTATTCAAACTTCAACTCGATTTGTGTAAATAAAACTTTTTAATTGACTCATTAAACAAATCAGCCTATGTTTGAATTGTAAATATTAAGGGGTTTACATGAAGGGTTACATTCATACAATAGTCGTTATCGCTATTCTCTATCTCACAGGGTGCAGCACACCAACAGCTATCTTAACAAAAGAATATTCTAGTCAAAAGTTTACTAATAAGACCGTTTCTATTATTCAACTATTTGCCAAACCCTGGATTGACAATGAAGATGATGTACTTGACGATTTGGGAGAAGGGGTTCCCGAAGAAGTTTATATGTCATTCTTCAAACAGAAACTTACCAATTCTTTCAACAATAGTAATTGCTTTTCCAGAGTGAATTATTATGGAAAATATTCAGGCTCAGGATTGGTTGAACAAATCTTTGAGATTTCTGAAAAAGAACGAATGAAAATTTTATTACCAAAAGAAGGTGAAGGAATCACCGGCGATTCACTGACATCAGATTTTATATTATTCATTGACGATCTTAAAGTATCCAGAATTTCCGGCAGTGCAGGGTTCTGGACAGGGAATCACTACTCCGGTGGTTCATTTAGTACATTGTTTCATGAATTGAAGTTTGCGCTTTGGGATAATCAAAATCAAATGCTTGCCTCCTATGGCAGAATAAATGAAGAATGCGCCATACCATTTGGAATGACAAAAGATAGCTGGGAAATGGTAATCGATGGATTGGTCATAAAAATTCTTGAGTACTGTCCATTTCCTGTTTCAAACAGATTATTTCAGTGAACGATAATCCCAACTGAGAATAGTTCATGATTTAATACAATTAACATGGGGCTTATATGAAATTTTATTTGGGGTTATTATTTTTTCTTTTTTCGATATCTCTCAGCGCACAGAATCCTGACTGCAAAGTATTTCATACAAATGGTGTAAGCTATAACCTCAATATCACATCTGTAAATGAACTTGGACTAATTGATTCTTCCGGCAGATATATTGGTTACAAATCAATCGATTCGCTTACAACTAAATCTGAAACTCTAGTTCAAAAGATTGATTCCATCTTCAACATTACACACTCAAAAAATAATACGGGTGAATATGTTATCCTGTTTGACAGGACTATTTATGAAACTGAAAAACATACACCAACTCTGTTTGATGAACACACAATGATCTCTCTTCACTCAACTGTTTATAGTTTTCTATCAGTTCAGTTTCAATACAGGTTTACATTTCTACCTGAACTTTATCAAAGAATATTAATGAGCGGAGGAAATACCTTTACCCAACCGGATTATTATTCATTGAATTTTGGATACGGCGTTGGATTTAAACTGCCTGCAAAACTTGTTGATATTCAACTCTGGTTCAGTATAACAACCGGGTCACTATATACCACATCAAAATCCGGAAAGTATGATGTTGATGATTTAACACAATACTATTTCAGTTTGATAGGGTTCTTCGATCTTGATGAAGCGAAAATTTATCAGCTTGGTGTTGGTACAAATCTATATCTCAACAGGTTTGAAGTTGAAAACAAAAAACAGCAATTAGATATTCAGGCAGGAATAAATATCGCATTATAAATTTTTCAGGAATATGATTTTTATACCTCAGAGGATTTAAAAATAATTAAGGGGCTCAAATGAAAAATATAGTATTACTATTTTACTTCTGCTTCATCAGCACTTCATTGGTTGCACAGCACATGACAGAAAAGGCTCCCTTTAAGTTAAGATTGTATTCAGGATTATCTTTGCCTATGGGAGATTTTGCATCAGAATCAGGAGAAAAAGCCGGGCTTGCAACAACAGGATTTTTAGTGATGCTGGAAGCAGCTAGTCCGATGTCACCAATAATAGATTTAACTTTTTCATTAACGCTTGCGCAGAACAGTTTTAATGATACAAAAGCATCCGAGCAGCTTTCCCCGATTGATGTTTCAGCAGGCAGTTACTATATGACCTGGTTTATGGGTGGATTACAGATAGGTCCTGAATCATATAACGGTTCCAGGTTTTACATTGCGGGAAATCTCGGTTTACTTTTTCCAAGCTTTCCTGATATAACTTTACAATATCAAGGCAGCAAATCTACTATTGTAACAGAATCAAAAGTAGCTGTTGGTTATGGCTTTGGCGCTGGTGTTCAACTCGATAAAATAAATATTGGTATCCGGTATTTAAGTGCAACACCAAGCTACACTCAAAAAGTTGAAAGAAGTACCGGAAGAGGATTTGATATGGAGTTACCAGCATCAGTTTTGTTGGTGATGATAGGATTCACGTTTTAGAATCAATCAGTTTGCAGCTCTATCAAATATTTAAAGGAATACATTAATGAAATATATTAATATTTGTTTAATTAGCTTTGTAATGATCTCTGGATGTAGCTCATCCAGAATCTTGAACAATCCGAATTACGATGGTCAGGATTTCTCAAATAAAACTTTATTGATATTGCCAATAAATGAAAATGATGTAATTATTAGTAATCCGGACGATGTAATGGATGATTTTGAAGACGATGATCGTGATCCTGAAACGATATTGACAGAAAAAGTAAATAAATCTATTTATAGGAACTCAATTGCTTACTTAAAAGGGATAAAGATATTTGATAATAGTAGAGTTCAAGAACTCGATTCTGTGAAGTTGAGCAGTAACAATTGTACTACAATTACAAAAACGATTAATAAGGATTCAATTCGTTATTCAGTTCCGAAGCAGGAAGTCTTAAATAGTATGGGTATAAAAATCGACTATGTTCTCATTATAGATAAGATTGATTTCGGAAGAAACGGTAACATGGGTGCAACAATATTTGTCCCAGGTGTTGTTGTCCCAACGCCGTCGGGTTCTATTCAGACAGGGGGAACTTTCGCAGGTGACGGTGCCACAGAATATCTTGCAAATAATTTTAGTTTTATTATTTATGATTATAACAAACAAGATATTGTTATCTGTGGTAAATCGGGTGTGAATACAAGATTTGTGTTCAGCATGTCTAAATCAGTATGGCAAAACAATATTGCAAACATTGCGGGTTCAATCTTTAAATATTCTCCATTTGATTGGGAAGGAGAATAAAAGTTAAAAACTATTTCGTATCAATCACTAATTGCCACACAATACTACAAACAAAATGGTACCAAATTATTATAGAGAATGATTTATTTATAACATAATTTGCTAATGAATTTATGCGCCCCTTTTATCTTTTCTAAATCCCGGGGCAGTGCTTGACGGCAGGTGTACAAGGTTTGGTTTTATGTGAAAGCGGAACGGTAAAATAATAGTTGTGAGTTT
>JAEXTA010000014.1 GCA_023453665.1 Bacteroidota bacterium
CGGAATGTTATTCACTCCGGATCTTGCAAAACCTATTATAGAATCAGGTGTTGATTTAATAGTTTTTGGTGTCGACGGATTTTCTGCAGATACTTTTGAAAAAATTCGCGTCGAAGCAAAACGCGAAGTGGTGTATTCAAATATTGAACATCTTATAACTGTGAGGAATCAACTTGGTAAGAAACCTGAAATACAAGTTCAGTTTATTGAGATGGAAGAGAACAAACATGAATTCGAAGATTTTAAAGAGTATTGGTTACGAAAAGGTGTTACTATAAAAGCTCGCAGAATGTTAAGTTGGGGTGGAAAATTTCAAACTAATCTTAACGTGCCTGACGAAGAACGTATTCCATGTCCATGGGCATGTACAATGATGCATGTCTTCTGGGATGGAAGGGTGCCTCGTTGTCCAGGTGATACTGAAGGTAAAGAAGGATCAGGAAATGCCTGGGATTTGCCACTTAGTACCCTGTGGGAAAAGTTGGGAGAATACAGAGACATGCATCTTCGGCATAGATTCTCAGAATTACCCGAACGCTGCCACACTTGCACTGACTGGATGACAGGTTCTGCTGAAAGAATTCAGCCCGTTTAAAATTCTATTCTAAATATTATTCAGGGTGAGATTATGAAGTCTGCTCTATTCTTATGTGGAGCCGGTAACCCGGAAGGTGTGAGACTGGCATTACGAATTAATGAGAAACAGATGAAATGGGAAAAAATTTTTATCTGTGATGACGATATGAAAAAAAAAGGTAAACAAATACTGGGGATTGAAATTATTGGACCATTTGAATCATTAAGAAATGCAAACCCTGAAACAATGGAAGTTGTAAACCTTATAGCAAGAACGACCATAAAAAGACAAACTGCTTTTGAGAAAATCAAGAATTATGGTATTCCATTTGTTTCACTAATTGACCCGGAAGTTGATATGTTTGGTGTTGAGTATACAAATGATATAATTATTTATCATAACGTGACCTTTTCAGCGGGTGCATATATTGATCGCGGATCAGTTGTTTTTACAGGTGCTGTCGTTGGTCATGGATGTTCTGTTGGTAAATTTTGTGTGATCGCACCCGGAGCTGTATTAAATGCGCGAATCGTTCTGGAAGATGGAGTATATATTGGAACTAATGCTTCAATTCTGCCCGATCTCAAAATTGGAGAATGGTCTACAATCGGTTTAAACTCAGGAGTGGTGCAGGATATTCCTGCCGGCGCAACTGCAATGGGTGTACCGGCGGAATTAATTTTCAATCCGGCAGCAGAAATTAGTTCGAAATTACAAAAACAATATAATTCTGAAACTGACTTTTCATTTAATTTTAAAATGAGACCCAGATATGACATTGAAAAAACTATTTCAACTATCTGGGAAAATTTATTGAATGTAAAAGAAATTAATGCGGATGACAATTTTTTTGATTTAGGAGGACATTCTCTTCAGGCAGTTCAGTTATTTGAACAACTGAAACAGAAAGTTGATAATAAATTAACTCTGATTGATATTTTTCACTATCCTACTATCAACTCATTCATCAATTTTCTTGAAGACAAAAATTCCATTGTTAGTGAGAATATCATGTCATCGGACTCAAAACATGCTGTACTTTTCAGACAGAGACTTGCCAGATTGAGATCAAAAAATAAAAACAACCAAAATGATTTAAACACACAGGAGCTAAATTAGAAATGGAAATTCCTTCAGGTTATAGTGATTCGGATATTGCGGTTGTTGGAATAGCCTGCCACTTGCCCGATGCAAAAAATTACAATGAGTTCTGGAAAAATCTCGCATCAGGAAAAGAATCAGTTACATTTTTTTCAGATGAAGAACTTAGAAAATCCGGTGTTGATGATGAACATCTGAATAATCCTAACTATGTTAAAGCCGGCGTTGTGCTTGATGGTGTAGATATGTTTGATGCAGGATTTTTCGGATTAAGCCCAAAAGAAGCTTCGATAATGGATCCGCAGCACAGGCATTTTCTTGAATGTGCATGGGAAGCACTTGAAGATTCCGGATATATCCCCGAAAATTTTTCAGGACCAATTGGAGTTTTCGGCGGCTGTGGAATGAACGCTTACTTTATGTTTAATATTCTTACTAATCCAAAACTCATAAAATCAACAGGATTATTTTTATTAAGACACACAGGAAATGACAAAGATTTCTTAACGACGCGGGTCTCATATAGTTTTAATCTTACAGGACCAAGCGTCAATGTTCAGACAGCTTGCTCTACATCTTTAGTTGCTATTCATACTGCAGTTCAAAGTTTACTTAACGGCGAATGTGATATGGCACTTGCAGGCGGGGTAACAATTGAATTACCTCATAGAAGAGGATATACTTATGAAGAAGGTGAGATATTATCCAATGACGGACACTGCCGCGCATTTGACCATAAATCTATGGGAACAATATTCGGAAGTGGTGCTGGTATTGTCGTATTGAGAAGACTCGCAGATGCAATTAATGAAGGCGATACTATACATGCAATAATAAAATCGACTGCTATCAATAATGATGGATCACTAAAAGTTGGTTATCTTGCCCCAAGCGTTGATGGTCAGGCACAGGCAATAGTCGAAGCACTTACTATCGCAGATGTAAATCCGGAAACAATTACTCTTATTGAAGCTCATGGTACTGGTACTCCGATCGGCGACCCGATAGAAGTTACTGCTCTTACACAAGCATACAAAAGATTTACAAAGAAAAAAGGTTATTGCAGAATTGGTTCTTTAAAGTCTAATATAGGTCATTTAGATACTGCCGCCGGAGTAGCTGGTTTTATAAAAGTTGTACTTGCCATGAAGAATAAACAAATTCCTGCAAGTTTGAATTACGAAAAACCAAATCCACAGATTGATTTTGATAACAGCCCATTCTTTGTAAACGCTAAACTATCGGATTGGGAAGTTTCGGGTCATCCAAGACGTGCTGGAATCAGCTCACTTGGTGTAGGCGGTACAAATGCACATGTAATACTTGAGGAAGCCCCTAAATTACAGGATTCAGGTAAATCAAAGCCTTGGCAGTTACTGGTATGGTCCGCAAGAAGCCAGTCTTCACTGGATGGAGTAACACAGAAATTTATTTCATTCTTTAAAGAAGAAAAAAATACTGATCTCGCAGATGCGTCATACACTTTACAAAATGGCAGAAAAGAATTTACACACAGACAAATTTTGGTTGCCCGAAATGCTACTGATGCTGCAGAAGCCCTAGAGTTAAAAGATAATAAACGTATTTTCAGAAATTTTCATGAAGGTCAGGAGCCGGCAGTTGTGTTCATGTTCCCCGGCGGCGGTGCACAATATCCGAATATGGGACTCGAACTTTATATTCATGAAACTGTTTACAGGGAATCAGTTGATAAGTGTTTGAACTTTCTGAAAAACAATTTCAAAATTGATCTCCTTCCTCTAATGTTCCCTGAATCTTCAAAGCTGGAAGAAGCAGCATTAGAATTACAGAAACCTCTTAATTCAATTCTTTCAATTATAATCACTGAATATGCACTTGCAAAAATGTGGATGTCTTGGGGAATAAAACCTGCATCAATGACAGGACATAGTATGGGTGAATACGCAGCAGCGTGCATTGCCGGTGTAATGTCTCTTGAAGATGCTTTAGCGCTCGTTGTGCTGAGAGGTCAAATATTTGAACGAATGCCTGAAGGCGGAATGTTAAGTGTTCCGCTAAATGAGTCTGAAGCAAAAAAATATACGAATGAAAATCTTTCCATCGCGGTAATTAATGGTGAAGAACTTTGCGTACTCTCAGGCACAGTAGAAGCCATTGTTGCAGCGGAAATAAAACTTAGAGCAGATAATGTTGATTGTACAAGAATAAAAATTTCAGTTGCAGCACATTCAAAAATGCTTGATCCTTTTCTTGCAGAGTTTAAATCCGGTGTATCCCGGTTTAAGTTGAATGTTCCTTCTATACCTTTCGTTTCAAATTTAAGCGGAACGTGGATTACAAATGCCGAAGCAACTAATCCCGAGTACTGGGTTAACCAGTTGAGAAATACAGTAAGATTTGCAGATGGATTAAATGCAATACTAAAAGACCCTAATATAGTACTTCTGGAAGCTGGTCCTGGTAACACTTTAAGTTCTTTAGTGCGAAGTCATCCTAATAAATCTAACTCTCACAGTGTTGTTTCATCTCTCCGGCATCCGCAGGAACTTGTATCTGATTATGAATACTTCCTGCGTTCATTAGGAAGACTTTGGCTTGCAGGACTTAGGATAGATTGGAAACTTACCAGAGGAAATGAAAAGAGAAAACGTATTCCGCTTCCCACCTATTCTTTTGATCATCAGCGATATTGGATTGATCCAGGTAAAAGAGTTAAAGATTTAACAGAAGAAGCCGACCCGTTAAAAAAACTTGCGAGCATCAATGACTGGTTCTCAAAACCCGTTTGGAAGAAAACTGATTTTTATTCTTTAAATCCAAGTGAACTTTTCAAAAACGATCATGTTTGGCTTTTATTTGATGATGAAAAAGGTTTAGGTGAAACATTAAAGAATAAATTAAATTCATCAAACCAGAAAATTGTCAGTGTACGATGCGGTTCAGATTATAAAAAGCTTAGTGAGAACGAATTCATCCTAAAGCCAGGTAATAGTTCCGATTTTGTTTCAATGATTTCAAGTCTATCTGAAAACAATATTTTGCCAACCCACATTTTACATTTATGGGGAGTTGATAAGCAGATTGATACAACTGGATTAATCAACTATGAAAATGGTCTTGATAAGAATTTCTATAGTCTGTTATTCCTTGCACAAGCTTTAGGTAATGAAGATATCCAGAAAAACATCAAATGGATTACTGTTACTGACTTAGTACATAAAACAAAGAATGAAACTGCCAAAGGGTATTTAAAATCTGTAAATCTTGGTCCTGTAAAAGTAACCCCTAAAGAATTGCAGAATGTTTCCTGCATCAGTATTGACCTTGAAGATAATTTTAATTACGAAAAAACATCAGAACAAATTATATCAGAGTTTATTGGTGATTTTAAAGAACCCGTTGTTGCTTATCGCAATGATCAAAGGCTGGTTAACAGTTTTGAAAAGTTCAATATAAATATGCCCGGCAAAAAAGAACCGATTCTGAAAGACGGAGGAGTTTATGTCTTCACAGGCGGACTTGGAGGAATTTCACTAACGCTTGCAAAAGATATTTCTGCAAAATATAAACCAAGACTTGCGCTTATTTCACGACAACAGTTACCTAAGCGTGAAGAATGGGGTAGTATTTTATTATCTGATAAAAAAATAGATCCGGTAAGAAATACAATTCATAAACTTATTGAACTCCAGAATCTTGGTGCTGAGGTAAACTACTATTCTTCTGACGTAAATGATCAATCTCAAATGGAAAAAGTTTTTGCCGATATCTCTTCCAGGTATGGTAAAATAAATGGAATTATTCATGCAGCGGGTACAATAGATGATGGTGTTATTCTATTTAAGAAGAAAGAAAACGCATCAAACGTACTTGCACCAAAGGTAAAAGGAACTTTAATTCTTAACGAGATTGCCAAAAAATATAGCCCGGAATTCTTCATACTGTTTTCATCAGCAAGTTCTATTCTGGCTCCTACAGGACAGGTTGACTATGCTGCAGCTAATTCATTCCTTGACGCTTTTGCACAAGCTACCAATAATGAATCAGGAATAAAGAAAATCGCTTTGAACTGGGGACAATGGCAGGAAGTTGGAATGGCAGCCCGCATAGCCCAGGGACTGGGAATTGTGCATGAATCTTTTGAAGGCAAAAAATCAGAACATCCTTTGCTCGGAACAATATTAAAAGAAGGTCCTGATCAATTCATTTTTGCAAATAATATAAGTGCGAATGACTACTGGATCCTGAATGAACACCAGACAAAAAATGGTGAATATTTAATTCCCGGAACAGGTTATCTTGAATTAGCTCTGGCTTCACTTAAGAATGGTGATACCGAATCTTCATTTGAAATAAAAGATACTTTTTTCTTAAAACCTGTTATTGTGAAAAACGGAGAGGAAAAGGAAATAAAGGTCAGCCTGCTAAAAGAAAATGACGCTTATGAATTTATTATTTCTTCACGTTCGCATTACCAGCAAACTGCCTGGGATGAGAATGTAAGAGGTTCTATCAACAAATTTAAAGGCGTGCAGGAAAAAAAATCCGATTTAAATTCAATTCAAACAAGATGCTCCAAAAAACAAATTTTAAAAGATAATTCGATAGACCATAAACACATGAATTTTGGTCCGCGCTGGAAGAACCTGAAAGAACTTTACTTTGGCGACAATGAAGCTTTAGCAAAAATTGAATTACCTTCTGAGTTCAATTCCGATCTGCAATCATTTAATCTTCACCCTGCCCTGCTTGATACAGCAACAGGATGTGCACAGGCACTTGCCGGGTTTGATCTAAACAAAGAATTTTATTTGCCGTTTTCATATTCAAAAATTATAGTTAATAAAAATCTTCCAAAGAATTTTTACAGCCATATCAAGTTCAGAAAGAATGAAAATAAAAATTCAAATACGGCTGTATTTGATATTACAATTTTAGATGAAGCCGGAAACATAATTGTTGATATTAATGAATTTGTAATGAAAAGATCTTCTGCAGATGAGGAAAAGAAGATCATTCAGCCCGAATCTTCTCATACTGAAAAGGTTGAAGGTGTTCACAACCCTGTGAATCCAAAAGCTACCAGTAATAATATTCTGCAGATCGGACAAAAAGAAGGAATCCTTCCTGCTGAAGGTGCAGAAGTTTTTAATCTGATAATGAACAATCCTGCTTACCCGCAGTATATTGTCATTTCACAGAATATTAATATTTTATATGAGAATATAATTCATGCAAATGATGCTAAGAAAGAAACAGGCGCAGAAGAAAGTTCAGGTGATACACTGCGTCCAAAACTATCAACACCTTATATCGCACCTTCAAATGATGTTGAAAAAGGAATAGCTGAAATCTGGCAGGAAGTTTTGGGTGTTGACAGCATTGGCGTTAATGATGATTTTCTTGAATTAGGCGGTCATTCACTTTTACTTACAAGAATAGTAATGCGAGTAAGAAAAAAATTCAGCGTTGATCTTTCTCTCGGTAATCTTTTTGAAACACCGACAATATCAGCTTTTGCCAAAGAAGTTGAAAAAGCAAAAAGTTCAAAATCAGGAACTCCGGTTTCTGTTATTTCGGCTGTCTCGCGTGATTCATACAGAGTTAAAAAAGGCAGCTAATTATCAGTGTTTTTTTATTTGATTAAACTTTATTAAGGAAATTTCATTTTTGAATAAACCCGAAGATATAACAACAGATAAGATGAACGACGAAAATACGTCTGAAGTATTTGTTTTCCCGGCTTCAAACGCACATAAGCAACTATGGTTCCTTCATATGGTTGACCCTGAAAGCCCGGTTTATAATATTCCCTTTTCATTCAGGCTTCGCGGCAAAGTAAATAAAGATGTACTTGAAAAGAGTATAAATGAAATTGTTCAGAGACATGAAACATTCAGAACAACCTTTGCACTGGAGAATGGTTCTTTACAGCAGTTTATAACGTCAAAGTTATTCATCCCATTGGTTACTCACGATCTGAGTAGTAACCCCAATAAAGAAAATGAAGCACAAAGATTAGTCAATGAACATACTGTCAGCGCTTTTGATCTACATAAAGGTCCATTGATAAAATCAGCACTTATTATTCTTAGTGAAAATGAATCATTATTACTGTTAAATTTTCACCATATAATACTTGATCATACTTCAGTTTTAATTTTCACAAAAGAATTAACTGTCATCTATGAAGCGTTTTTAGAAAATATAGAACATACGCTTCCCCAGCCCGCTATTCAATACGCTGATCTTGTTGTCTGGCAGAATGAAGAAAAACAAATTGAGGAAATCAATTCAAAACTTGAATTCTGGAAAAACCTGCTTGATGGTCAACAGCAGTTTCTTGCGCTGCCTACAGATAAACAAAGACCGGTGCGCCAGACATACAGAGGTGCTGAAAGAAAAGTAAAATTATCAAAAGAGTTAAGCGATAAAGTAAGAGAATTCAGCCGGCGTGAAAAGAAATCATTATTTGTTGTATTGTTAACCACATTAAAAATTTTGTACTACAGGTACACAAATAAAACTGATATAACTGTGGGATGCCCTTTTGCCAACAGGAACCAGCCGGGACTTGAAGAGGTAATGGGTTGTTGTATGAACACCCTTCCCTTGCGAACAACATTTTCAGAAGAAGATACATTTCTGCAATTGTTAGATAAAGTGCGTGAAGTTACTCTCGGTGCTCATTCAAACCAGGAAGTTTCTTTCGAACAAATTGTAGAAAATATTCATCCATTACGTGACGGAAGTTTTAACCCATTATTCCAGGTAAGTTTTATGTTCCAGGATCCGCCAATGCGGCTTTACCTTAAAGGTTTGGAATGTGAATCCGAGGAAGTGCACACACACACATCAAAATTTGATAATACACTATGGATGTGGGATGACCCGGAAGGTTTAACCGGATTATTCGAATACAATATTGATCTGTTCGAAACAGAAACTATTGACCGGATGTTTGAAAATTTCACAACTCTTCTGAAGAATGTAATTTCAAATCCTATAGCTTCGGTAAATCAGGCTTCAATTCTGTCAGACAGTGAAAAAAATATTGTTATCAACAGATGGAATTTAACCGGAAGTAATTATCCGCAAAACCTTTGCATTCATAATCTGATTGAAACCACTGCTAAAAGGGTTCCAGATAATATTGCAATCGAATTTGATAATAAAAAAATTACATATAAAGAACTGAACGAAAAAGCTAATCAACTTGCTAATTATCTAACTCAAAATGGAGTTAAAGCTGATTCATTAGTAGGATTGTTTACAGAACGTTCCATTGAAATGGTTGTCGGTTTACTTGGAATTTTAAAAGCCGGCGGGGCTTATGTTCCAATGGATCCGGCATTTCCTGCTGACAGGCTTGCATATATGCTCGAGGATGCCGGAATAAAAATTCTGATTACTCAACAAAAACTTTCAGGAATGTTTCCTCATTTCAGTGGGAATGAAATTTGTCTGGACAAAGATTGGGAAAAGATATCCAAACATAACAACTCAAACCCGGTAATTAATTTTAGTTCTCAAAATCTCGCATATATAATTTATACATCAGGGTCAACAGGCAAACCCAAAGGTGTACAAATTGAACACAGATCAGTTGTAAACTTTTTGTTTTCAATGCTGAACGAGCCGGGTTTAGCTCAGGAAGATATTCTGCTTTCGGTTACAACTTTATCATTCGATATAGCCGGACTTGAATTATATCTTCCTCTTATTGCGGGTGCAAAAGTGGTACTTGCTTCAAAAGAAAATTCCGTAGATGGGAACGCATTGTTGAATATTATCCAAACAAAAAAGATTACAATAATGCAGGCAACTCCATCTACCTGGCGACTAATGTTAGCTGCTGGCTGGAATAAAAAACTGGGAATAAAAATACTCTGCGGCGGAGAAGCTTTACCCGCGGATCTTGCAAGTGAGCTGATAAAGTTAGAAGGTTCATTATGGAATATGTACGGACCAACTGAGACAACAATTTGGTCTGCTGTTAAAAAAATTGATTCGACAGATAACCAGATTCTGGTTGGTAGGCCGATTGCGAATACGCAGTTTTATATTCTTGATGTGAACAATTATCCCGTACCTATCGGTGTTGCAGGTGAACTTCATATTGGGGGCGATGGACTTGCAAGAGGATATTATAACCGCCCTGAACTTACAAACGAAAAGTTTATTCAGAATCCGTTTGATGAAAATAAAAAAACACTTATTTATAAAACGGGTGATTTAGCCAGATTCCGGAGTGATGGATATATTGAATTTTTGGGAAGACTGGACCACCAGGTAAAAATAAGAGGATTTAGAATTGAACTTGGTGAAATTGAATCTGTACTTATAAATCACAACGATATTAAACAAGCTGTTGTTTCTACGTTTCAATCAGTATCAGGTGACGTACGATTAGTATCATATCTGATCACAATGAACGGAAAAGCACCTTCAGTTAATGAATTAAGAGAACATATCAGAGAATCATTACCTGAATATATGATACCATCGCATTTTGAATTTCTTTCTGAATTTCCATTAACACCAAATGGAAAAATAGACAGAAAAGCTTTGCCTGCACCTGAACTAAATAAGTCTGAAATTTCTACAGGATATCGTCCTCCAAAAGATGAAGTTGAGATCCAGTTAACATCTCTTTGGGAAAAAACATTAAACGTAAAACCTGTTGGTATAACCGATAATTTTTTTGAATTGGGTGGACATTCATTATTAGCAGCTCAATTGTTTGCTAAAATTGAAAATCTGTTTGGTGTAAATATCCCGCTTGGTGTTTTATTCCAGGCACCAACAATTGAATCGCTCTCAAAAATAATTAAGCAAAAAGATAGAAAACCAGTCTGGTCATCTTTAGTCCCGATAAAAACAACCGGTTCAAAACCACCTCTGTTTTTAATTCACGGCGCTGAGGGGAATGTTCTTCTTTACCGTGAGTTAGCAGAACATCTCGGGCCGGATCAGCCGGTCTATGGACTTCAATCAAAAGGGCTGGATGGCAGCTACGATATGCACACAACTTTTGAAGCAATGGCAAAAGATTATATATCTGAAATTTATTCTCTCCAGCCGGAGGGTCCATATTATCTTGCAGGTTATTGTCTTGGCGGTGCGATCGCTTATGAAATGGCTCAACAATTAAATAAAGACGGAAAAAAAGTTGCTTACCTCGGTATGCTTGAAACTTACAATATCAAGGCGAATTGTAACCGAATTCCTGTTTATAAAAGATATTACAGCAGATTTCAAAATCTTGTATTTCATATACAAAATACCTATTCAATAAAATCAACGGACAGAAAAAAATTCCTTACTGAAAAGCTTAGTATTGAATGGAGCCGGGCTAAAATCAAATGGACTATTATAAAAAACAGAATTGCCCAGAAATTCAATCCTGAAAAAGGTTTAAAATTTCACCATCTGCAGATTGATTTAGTAAATGACAAAGCTCAGGCTGAGTATGAACCCAAAACTTATTCCGGAAAAATCAACCTGTATAAACCTAAAAAAGATTTTGTCGGGTATACAGATGAAAAATTCGGGTGGGGTAATCTTGCAACTAATGGTATTGATACAGTTGTTCTGCCGATTTATCCGCGTGGTATGCTCATCGAACCATATGTAAAAATTCTGGCTGAACAAATAAAAAAGGATCTTGCGAAAACAAACACTTGAATAGAATTCCTTTTTTAATTTTATAAGATATTTCAGCCGGCACATCATGTAATTATTCTAAATTTGATTAATTTTAATTATGTAATAGTAAACTTCTGAATTGATGCGTTAACCTGCGTACAGGCTGAAATACTGAAGCTAATTTTTAGATATATAATTATTCAATAACAGACATAACAAAATTATTTTTGAGGGGTTTTGAATTGGAGACACATGAAAATATTATCAATTCATGACGGGCATAATGCCGCTGCTTGTCTGTTAGTTGATGGTAAAATAAAATTTGCGATTGAAGAAGAAAGATTAACGAGGATCAAAAATCATTCAGCCTTCCCTTCTGAGTCCATTAAATTTTTGCTTAATTATTGCAGCCTTCAACCAAAGGATATCGACTCATTTGTATTTAGCAGCAATCATATTCCCAGATACAAAAACCGTGAAGAGCTTTTAGAAGAATATAAAGACTCATCCTCTGTCTGTACTCTCATTAAAAGAAATTTAAAGCGTAAACCGATTTATGATTTAGCCGTCAGAAGACGCACCAAGGAGAGAATCAGATTTGCAATTAATGCAGGGTTTACCCCAAACCAGATTAAATTTGTATTCCATCATTTGTCACATGCTTCAGCAGCGTATTATGCATGTCCCTGGTTTAATAGTGACAAAGTACTTGTTCTGACAAATGACGGCGGTGGAGATGGTTTATGTGCAACTGTATCAATTGGCGAAAATGGTAATTTAAAAAAGCTCGCAAGCGTTCCTGTAAGTGAATCATTAGGTTACTTCTATTCGATGATCACTTTTTTGTTGGGCATGGTTCCTGAAGAACATGAGTATAAAGTTATGGGACTGGCTCCTTACTCACATTCATCTAAGTACAATAACTTACTAGAAAAATTTAAATCCATGTTCAAATTCTCTGATGTGGATAAAGGTATTACATGGCAGAGAGCAAATGGCTGTCCCAATACACAATACAGTCTTCGATTTATTAAAAAAATTATTGAGTATGAAAGATTTGATCATATTGCCGGTGCTGCACAGGAACTGCTTGAGTTTTTTCTTACAGAGTGGGTTAGAAACTGCATCAAAGCAACAGGAATAAAAAAAGTTGCATTAAGCGGTGGAATTTTTCTTAATGTAAAAGCCAATAAAAGAATACTTGAACTTCCTGAAATTGAAGAACTTTTCATTTATCCTTCCTGCGGTGATCCTACAAACAGTATGGGTGCCGCATATCTGACTTATTTTCAATCTTGTACTGCAAGCGGGATCAGTCCTGAAATTGAACCTCTCAAAGATATTTATTTCGGTCCTGAGTATAACGATGATCACATTCAAAAAATATTAATCAATTCCGGATTTAAATATTCATTAAGTAATGATATTGAAAAAGAAGCAGCTTCACTTCTGAACAAATATGAAATTGTTGCAAGGTTTAAAGGAAGAATGGAATTTGGTGCCAGGGCTCTCGGCAACAGGTCAATATTAGCTCATCCATCCGATAAGAATGGAATAAAAACAATTAATGAAATGATTAAGAACAGGGATTTCTGGATGCCGTTTGCACCTTCAATTCTCGCTGATAAAAAAGACGAATACGTTGTTAATCCAAAAAAAATGGATTATCCGTACATGATAATGAGCTTTGATACCAAAATTGACCATGATAAAATTTATGCCGCGAGCCACCCTTACGATAAGACTGTAAGGCCTCAGGTTGTTTATGAAGAATCGAACAAAGACTATTACAAGCTAATAAAATATTTTGAAGAGCTGAGCGGAATCGGGGCAGTATTAAATACATCATTTAACCTGCACGGTTATCCTATAGTCTGTTCTCCTGAAGATGCTTTACATGTCTTCAAGGAATCTGGATTAAAGTATCTTGCACTCGGTAACTACATGGTATCAAAATAAGTTTTTCTTTTTCAGAGTAGAGCTTATTTCATTATATTTATTTTACAAGTGGGGAATCAATGGGTATACTGGCAATAATTCAATTGGGTCAGCATCCATTTCTTAAGTGTTAGCAGTTTGCAGATATGAACAAAAAATAATTTTCTTTCAAACTGCATTTAATAACTAATTTATATTCTATAGCGAAATAACTTATGAATAACACTTCATCAAGATCTATTGCGAAAAAGATATATTACATTTTACGTCCATTAATACCGCGATCAATGCAGCTTTCAATGCGCCGCCGATTTATAAAAACTCAGATTGAAAAATACAAAGATGTATGGCCTATTCTCGAAAAAGCGGCAACACCACCTAAAAACTGGAAAGGCTGGCCGGAAAATAAAAAGTTTGCATTAGTATTAACTCACGATGTTGAACTACAGGGAGGCCATGATAAATGTCCTCAATTGATGAAACTTGAAATGGATTTAGGTTTCCGGTCATGTTTTTATATTGTGCCTGAAAGATATAACGTTGATCCCAGATTGCGCGCTATGTTAGTTGAAAATGGTTTTGAAGTAGGTTTGCATGGTTTAAACCACGATGGAAAACTATACGAATCCAAAGAAACATTTTTGTACAGAGCCGGAAGAATTAATGAATATATGAAAGAATGGAATGCTGTTGGATTCAGATCGCCTGCTATGCATCACAATCTTGAATGGATACATAATTTAAACATTGAGCATGATGCATCAACATTTGACACAGACCCATTTGAGCCTCAGCCAGACGGCGCAGAAACAATCTTTCCGTTTTGGGTTAAAGGTACAGGAAATTTTAAAGGATATGTAGAACTGCCGTATACTCTTCCACAAGATTTTGCACTTTATATTATTATGCAGGAAAAAGATAACAGCCTTTGGAAAAATAAAGTTGACTGGATCGTTTCAAAAGGCGGAATGGTTTTGTTAGATGTTCATCCTGATTATATAAATTTTGATAAGCGACCAAATGGTCCGGAGGAATTCCCACTCGAGTTTTATTCAGGTCTGCTGGAGTACATAAAATCTAAATATGAAGGTCAATACTGGCATGTACTTCCACAAGAAATGGCAAAGTTCTGGCGGGAAAATTATAAAGAATAAATTGATTTTTTGTTTCGAATAAAATTACAAACGCAGCTTAAGAGCTGCGTTTGTATCATCTTACCTGTTTTGAATTCTTTTATCTCTTAAAAAACTGATCCGTGACTTTATCCCAATCACCATCATCAAAACCTTCAAGCACACCGATGTAAAGATCATCAGTATGTTTTTCAGGGTATTCTACATTTTTTTGTTTTAGAATTTTTGATACCTGTGTTCTGAATGATTCAATATCTTCCTGGAAAAATGTAACTGCGGCTTTACCGATTTTTAGATTTGGTAATTCTGAGTCCACATTCTCTGCATCAATAACACAGAACCAGTTTCGCTCGTAAGGTGTAACATCGAGTGATTCGAGATCTTCTTTAAGAAGTAAATTAACACTTGATACCTGTCCGCTGACAGGAGAAGTGAATGTTATAGATTTATTGTTCTGTTTAACTGTAAATAGAGGCTGACCGGTTTTTACAGTCATTCCAAGATTAGGAAGTTCTACATCGTCAATTTTTCCTATTAGTTTTTTTGCAAAATCATCTATACCTACTTTAGCCGAACCATCCTGTTCCATACTTATCCAGCAATGATTTTGTGAAATAAAAACCCCGCCTGGTATTGCGAACTCAGCTTTGTGGAAATATTCTGCTTCAGGTAAATGTGAAATATGTACTTTGGGTTTTAACAATTTCTGTATTCTGTCCTGTCGTTTGATAAGTGTCTTCTTTACAAAATCGAGAAGTTCGTCTTCAGTAAATGGTTTTTGCACATAATCCATTGCACCGTATTTCATACACTCAACTGCTGTTTCAACAGATGCATAACCGGTGATGATTATCACATCAATATCCGGTCTTAAATGTTTTACTGATTTTGTTACATCAACACCGCTCATTTCAGGCATTTTCAAATCTGTAAAAACGAAATCATAATGATGTTTCTGAATGAGTCCGAGTGCTTCCTGTCCTGTTTCCACTGTATCGACAGAATAACCATCGAGTACAAGAATTTTTCTGAAACTGCCGAGAATTACTTCTTCGTCATCAACACAAAGAATGCGGGCTTTGGGATTTTCAACTTCCGCACGTTTAAGTGTTTTTGCTTCTTTACTGAAATCGAGTTTTAAACTATCCTGTAAAACTGTCTCTCTTTCCAGTTTAAGTTTTTTCTCCTGCATTTTTCTGCCGACCATTCTAATAAGAATGTCTGCAATTACAAATATTACTATTGCGAGTATAAAGAGTGCCATTATTTGTTCTCCTTGAAATAAATTTCTTTTTTCACTATAAGCTTAAGCCTGCTATTTACAATCATTTCATTCATATCCTGTCAGAACTGCATGGTGTAAGATTTTTTAATTCATATTCCAGATCTGATGGAATAACCCGGTATAACCACCCGGCGAAATACGGATCTTTTTCTATTAAACTCGGATCATTAATAAGTGCTTCATTACGTTCTAAGATTCTTCCCGTCACCGGTGACAAGACAGGATGTGTCAATTCTTTTTCATCAGTTATTAATGCACAGGTATTACCCTGAACTACTTCGTCATCTATTTTAAATAGCTCGATTACATTAATCGAATTAATAATTTTTATAAATAAGTCTGTAATTCCGATTAGCGATGTTCCGGAATATTCAGTTGATATCCAGCTTGAGTAACCAAGCCTTGAATATTTCGCCGGGCACGAAACATATACAATTGTGTCATCGTTATTTTTTTTGTTATTCATCACCTGGTTCTGAACTTCGGTATACTTTAATCCACGCAGAATTGCATTAAGCATTTCATCTGCTGTAAACGGCTTTGGAATAAAATCAATTGCACCTTTGTACAGCGCTTTTACTGCGTTTTCAACTGTTGAGTAACCTGTTGTCATAATAACAGGCGTATCAATTTTTTTTATTGATAAAGTATCAAGAAACTGAAATCCGTCAACATCAGGCATCATTATATCACAAACAATAATTTTGTATTTATTCGCCTGAAGTTTTTTTAATGCGTCATTAACATCAAGAGATGTCTCCGCACTTAGTTTTTCTAATGAACATATTTTAACGACTGCATCAATAACAACCTGTTCATCATCAACAATCAATATGTCAGAATTCTTATTCATAATTTATTTTGTTACGGGAAGTCTTACCGTAAACTCTGTTCCTTTTCCGGGTTCACTGTCAACTGTTATTGCACCATCATGGTTATCAATAATTCCCCAGATCACAGCCAGACCAAGTCCCGTTCCCTTTTGACCTTTTGTACTATAGAACGGTTCAAATATTCTTTGTATTTCCTCTTTGGGAATTCCGCATCCCGTGTCTTTAATTTTTATTTCAACATATTCTTTTTGACCCGCCTGGTCTATTGCCTCCCAGCGCTGCCAGTTACAACCTCTCCTGCTGCATCCTTCAAATCTTCCCTGCTGGGGTACTTCAAGATTATATACCGGCGCTCCGCATTCAGGACATTTTTTACTTTCATCGATCAATGAATTACTGCATTGAGGACACATCATCTGAATTTCTTTTTTAAACTCCAGTGAAACATCATACTGGTGGCGGTTTTTTCCATAAACAGGATCAAGATAAATGAATCCTTCATTGCCGTTTGATTTTGCTTTTACTTTAATGGAAGGAAGTCCGTCTATCTTAACATCATTATCCGTTAGATCATGCCGCTTTGGGCACGATGCTTTTTTAATCTGCGTTATTCCAAAAGGCGAACGTCTTAATAAAGAAGTAGAGATTGAAACCGTACCTCCGTCTTTACCAATAGCATCTGAAGCATTTACAACAAGGTTGATAAATACCTGCTGCATCTGGTTTGCATCAACTGTTACACGGGGAAGTTCAGCATCCAGTTTCTTTTCAATTTTCACATGGTTGAGTGTAAGCTGACTTTCAACAACCGATATCGACTGATTAATTATTTCATTAAGATCGGCAGCATTTTTTTTAGGTACTGATTGACGAGCAAAATCCAGTAAACTTTTTACTATTTCCCTGCTCCTTTTGGTTTCTCTTACAATTACTTTCAGGTCTTCCTGGATTTCCGGATTATCCTGCGTTCGCTTCAAAAGAAAACTGCTGTATGTAAGAACGCCTGTTAGCGGATTATTTATCTCGTGTGCAACACCTGCTGCAAGTCTTCCAAGTGAGGCAAGTTTATCCGACTGAAATAACTGCATTCTTGCTTCAGAAAGTTTTTTCGTCATATTATTAAATGACCTTGCAAGCATACCAAGTTCATCATTCCCTTTATCTTTTATTGAATAATGAAGATCACCGGCTGCTACCTGTTTGGTTGCATTAACAAGTTCACGCACAGGAGTGTCTATCATTTTTCTTACAAGTAAACCGATGATAAAACTAATTGCTGCAATCGCTATTAATGCGAACAGCGCAATTTCGATTTCACTTGTCCGGATGCTTTCATCAACATCATCCAGACTCATTGTTACATCTAGGACTCCAAGGACAGTCTGTTCTTCCGAGTGTGCATGACAATCAGCAGCCCAGCATGATTTTTCATTGTAGATCGGATTTATAATTCCAAGTATTCTTGATGAGTCAGGATTAAGCTGAAATATTCTCGTGCGCTGAGTTATTGATAATTTTTCAAGCGGCTGATCGGCAGCATGACATGCATAACAGCTTTCAGCATTTTTATCAACCATCTTTCCAATATCAGACTCATGCGATGAATAAATTATTTCACCGACTTTATTGAGTATCCTTACTTCCCTTATACTTTCCTGTTCACCGATAGTATTAATTATTTTATGAATTCGTTCGCGCTGGTTTAACATCATATCATAATGAACACTGTACTTTACAGTTTCACTTAACTGGTTCGCATGATTTTCAACTTCTTCAAGTAATGCACTACTGTAAGATTTGATATTAAAATAGGCGAACACTCCTATTATAAGGAGTGTTGTAAGCCCAACTGCAAATATCAGCTTGTATCCGATCTTATGTAAAATGTTTTTCAGCATTTTAAAATTAGTTTTTCTTTGTCACAGGTTGAACTATTCTTCCTGGTTTCTTTTGGGGGAATGTATATTCAGGTTCATGACAATTTGAACAATCCGGTTTCTTAGAAAAATTATTCTGTGAATGGCAGTCTGAACATTCAAAGCTGCTGTGAGTTTCATCCAGCACTAATCCGGTAACTTTATGATCAAATGAGCCTGAAGTAAAGTCTTTATGACATGATTCACATTTACTATCAAGTTTTCCGAATTTTGTGCCTGAGCCATGACATTTCTGGCAGCTTAATTTATCGTGATATTTGTTCAAAGCCCAACCCGTGCTAATACCATGATTGAAAGGCGATAATTCTTTATCAGCATGACAGGTTTTGCAATCATCCTGTTTGTGACAACTAATACAATTTTTGTGTTGTTCTTCAAAAGATTTTTTTAATGAAGAAGTTGAAGTCTTTTTAATTTCTCCGCTTGTTTTGTTTGCTGAATGACAGTTGACGCAATTATCATTTTTATGACAACTTACACAATCCATCCCGAATAATTTTGTATGATCTGAATGGAAAAAGGTAACCATCTTACCTTTATCGGAGTTGGTTTGATAAACAAGTTTTCCCGGTTCAATTACTTCAGGATGTTTTTTGCCGGTGATCTTTTTTACTTTTTCCATTGAATCACCGGACTTGATGTCTTTTTTCAAAGTATGACAATAAACACAGTCAGTGGAACCGCTCCATTCACGGTGGCAATCCATACACTGCCTGTGATAAGCACCTTTAAGGTCTGGTTTACTTATATCTTCACGTTTACGATTTGTTTCATGGCAGTTGCTGCATTTCTGAATAGGACCTGAAGTATTAAAGTGATGACAACTGGCACAACCACCTGACATTTCCGACATTTCCGCATGTATCCTGTGTGAGAACACAGCAGGATTGTATTGTGATTCTATTTCCTTTATGATAATTACTTCAGGACTATCAGTAGCTTTCTGATGCACAGTTATTAACTCCATCCTTGGACAATCAAGAAGACATGGATTTTGTTTGGTCGGCAAGTCACATGCATGACATGATTTGCAATCAACCAACTGCTTCGAATGATTTTTGTTTATTTTAGTCTGTGCACTTAACGAAACACAAAAAACGGCAGTAAGTATTATTATTATTTTTTTCATTTGCCTGTTCCCCTTATTGCATACTTGGTTTTAGGTGAATGTTTTTTATCGTGGCCGCTTATTACAGGGAAGTTCATCACAATAAACCTGTATGCAAGCACCAGTAAAGCCACACATCCTACCGTCACTGATATTTCGCCAAAAGATGGGAAATACGAATGTGAAGCATAAGGCGGTGTATATGCAACAATAAAATTATTTACGCGGTTCAGAAAGACACCAAATACAACAAGTGCTGCTGCAACAAATATTAATGCCGGAGATTTTAATACTGTTCTTGAAAGGAACATTCTTAAAGGAATGATAACACCTACGACAACTTCTATTGTAAACATTACACTTTCGGTTGTAACTTCAGTCAGGTAAACAAAGGTTTCCCTTATAAACATATCACCTATCTTTGCAGCAAGATAAATTCCAAGTATCGGGGCAACCATATTTCCGAGTCTTGAAAGAACATCCATTTCAGGTTTAAGTCCGAATGATCTTGATGCTATAAGTGATTCGAATATCACCATAGGAAACCCAACTGCAATTGCAGACAATAAAAATAATAAAGGTAGAACGGGTGTCTGCCACAATGGGTGCATCTTGGAACCAGCAATTATCATCAGAGTTCCGAGTGATGATTGATGCAACGAGGAAAGAACAACACCGGCAATTATAAAAACGAACATTGTTTTTGAAAGTCCGCGGTCGAGAAATCTTAATAATGAGTCAACCGGTTTGTTGAACTTTGAGAGAAAGCCAAACAATTTAACTTTGCCGATAAATCTTTCAGTCACCACAGGAAGAAATTCAATGTATAAAACCGTCAGATAGATCATTACGCAAATACCGACTTCAAATAATGCGGAGTTTCCATTCCACATCACCAGCGGATGCCAGATAAAATAATAACGACCGATATCGACGAATACTCCGAATGCAACAAATGTATAGCCGAGCATTGCTGTAAGCAGTGCAGGTCGAACTACAGCATGATATCGTTCCCTGTGCATTACATGCCCTAAAGCAGCAGTAGTAAAACCACCCGCAGCAAGTGCAACACCGGCTGCAACGTCAACACCGATCCATAATCCCCAGGGATAGTAATTATCAAGATTAGTAACGGCGCCCATTCCGAAAAGAAATCTTCCCATCAGAAAGACTAAACCGTTTACAGCAATCACTGCTATCACCATCACACCCGGAGTCCAGAATTTTTTTGTGGTTACAGGTACAGCATTTACATGTTCCATAATTATACCTGCTCCTTTTCATTTCGTTTTTTGGTAATCCACATCAGCCCGCCAAGCAGTGCATACAACGAAACAGGCGGAACAAAATAAGCGAATATTCCATGTTGTATCGATTCTGAAACACCAGGGGCAGGATTATTTTTTAATTTGGGGAAATCAAGTTTTTCAAACTCAATTCCTGATAAGTACATCCATGCTGTGCCGCCGACTTCATGTTCGCCATAAATGTGGTCAACATATCTTTCAGGATTTCTTTTAATTCGTTCACGTGCAATTTTTATCAACTCACTTCTTGGTCCGTATGTCAAAGCCTCAACAGGACATATATCAA
>JAEXTA010000017.1 GCA_023453665.1 Bacteroidota bacterium
ACCTTCACCCATTAACAAGAAAGCAATTTGTGACATAGGCGCAAGATCGCCGCAAGCGCCAACAGAACCTTTTTCACACACGACCGGAATACAATCTTTATTCAACATCTCAATGAGTGTCAACGTAATTTCTGGACGACAGCCTGAGTTGCCGTGAGCGTGAACATTTATTCTTCCGGCAATTGCACCGCGAACATGTTCAATTGGCATAGGGTCACCAATGCCGGCAGAGTGATTGTAAATTAAATACTTCTGAAAATCTTTTACCTGGTCATCGTTCAAAACAACTTCTGAAAATTCTCCGATGCCTGTGTTAACGCCGTACATTATTTCGTGAACCTTAATTTTTTCTTCGAGCATTGCTCTGCAGGTTTTTATTCTTTGAAGTGCTTCACTGCTAAGTTCTACTTTTTCTTTGTGGCGTGCTATGCTGACTAGTTTTTCAACTGTAAGATTTGATCCGTCAAGAATGATCGACATTGTTCCTCCGTAGAAAGAAATATTTGATGAACAAAGTTAGGGAAAATCGCTGAGAGTACGAACATGATTTTATAAAGAAAGATTAAGAATAAGATAAAGGACAAAAACCTATAAAAGTTTTATGTTTCTTTCAACTTCATCTAAAATGTTACTACTTCTTATCAATGAAATAACTTTTTCAATTTCAGTGTATAAAACTCTGTCTGATTCTATTGATTTTACTTTTTTTCTTATTGTATTGAATGCTGATTGAGTTCCGGTTCCGGGTTTTAATGGTTTATGAAATTCAAGTCCCTGGCAGGCTGTTAAAATTTCAATTGCCAAAACTGCGTGAACATTTTTTAAAATCTGAAAACATTTTCTTGCGGCAATCGAGCCCATTGAGTTATGATCTTCCTGATTTGCCGATGTAGGTATCGAATCAACACTAGCCGGATGAGCAAGTACTTTGTTTTCTGAAACTAATGATGCTGCTGTGTATTGTGCTATCATCAATCCGGAATTTAATCCGCCATTCTTTGCAAGAAATCTTGGAAGACTGCTAAGCGAACCATTCAACATTCTTTCTGTTCTTCGTTCAGAAACATTTGCGTATTCGGAAAGTGCAATAGCCATAAAGTCCATTGCAAGAGCCATCGGCTGACCATGAAAATTTCCGCCTTCAAGATGTTCTTCATCATCAGGAAAAATTAATGGATTATCATTTACAGAATTTAATTCAACTTCTACGCGAGATGTTACATAATCAATTGTATCTCTTGATGCACCGTGGATCTGCGGAATACATCGGATGGAATATGAGTCCTGAACACGCGGATCATTCTTCCGGTGAGATTCACGGATCTCACTTTCTTTAATCATCGATAAAATATTTTTTGCAACTGTAATTTGTCCGGGGAATGGTCTTAGTTTATGAATTCTTAAATCGAATGCGTTGTCAGTTCCGCGCAGTGTTTCGTGAGAAAGAGCACCTGCTATGTCAGCAACTTTTTTAAGTTTGTTCGCTTCAATACAAATGTATGCTGCAAAAGCTGTCATCATTTGAGTACCATTAATTAAGGCTAACCCTTCTTTAGCTCCAAGTTTAATCGGAGTTAATCCAAACTTCTTTAACACAGCAGAAGATTTTTGAACTTTAACTTTATGCTGATCATCGTTTATTACATTTTTAAAAATTTGTACTTCACCTTTTCCTATCATCGCAAGAACAAGATGTGACAAAGGTGCAAGATCACCACTTGAACCAACTGACCCTTGTGATGGAATAACTGGAATGATGTTATTGTTAATCATTGCAATAAGAAGTTCAAGAGTTTCAAGACGAATTCCTGAATGTCCGCCTGCAAGTGCATTAACACGAAGCAGCATCATTATCTTTACAATGAAAGGAGGAAGCGGGTCGCCAACACCTGTTGAATGACTTATGATCAGGTTCTCCTGCAATTTTTCAATATCTGCTTTTGAAATTGAAACATTGGCAAACTCGCCGAAGCCTGTCGTTACACCGTAAATTACTTTTCCTTCGTTAACCCATTTGTCAATTAAAGCGCGTGAACGTTTTATTTTTTTAACTGAATCAGGTGTAAGTTTTACTCTCTGATTTTCTTTTAAGAACGATTCAATCTTATTTAACGTGAGTGACCTGCCATCGATCATTAAAACATTATTTGCCATCAATCATCTTCTTAATTTTTTCTGAGTTTTCTTTATTTGTTCTGTACGAAATTAAAATTTTATCTTCATCATACTTTGTTGAAAGTACATCTGCAAGTTCATGAATCTTTGCTGCTATTCTGCTTTTCTCAACAGGTATTACTATATCTTCAGTTACAAACGCCTCTTCAGCGAAGCTTAAAATTTTATCATTAAGTGAGGAAACATTTATACCTTTCTTTGCAGAAATTATTACACTATCAGCATATTTGTTTTTTGCATACTCAAGTAAATGTTTATTTGAAACTGCGTCAACCTTGTTAAACACACGTATTATTTTTTTTGAATGGAAGTGCAGATCTTTCATTGTCTGTTCAACAACTGAGATATGATCCTCATAATATTTATGCGACAGGTCAATGATATGGAGTATAATATCAGCATCACGAACTTCATTAAGCGTACTTTTAAATGAAGCTACTAGATGATGAGGAAGTTTACGTATGAATCCAACTGTATCGCTCAACAACAACTTCCTGTTATTACCAAGTATAAAAGTCCGTGTAGTGGAATCAAGCGTTGCAAATAATTTGTCCTCTGCAAATACGCCTGCATCTGTCAGCAGATTAAAAAGTGTTGACTTGCCGACATTAGTATAACCGACAAGTGCCAGTTTAGTCAAATCTTTTCTTCCTGCGCTTTGTGTCGAACGATGGGCTTCGATCTTAACAAGGTTTTCTTTTAAGTGACTAATCCTGTCGCGAATTATTCGTCTGTCGGTTTCAATCTGAGTTTCACCGGGACCTTTAGTTCCGATTCCTCCATACTGTTTCGAGAGATGTGTCCACGCCCTCGTTAAACGTGGAAGCATATACTGAAGCTGGGCAAGTTCTACCTGTGTTTTGGCTTCTTTAGTTTTTGCACGGAAAGCAAAAATATCAAGTATTAGTCCGCTGCGGTCAACAATTTTTCTATTTAAAAGTTTTTCAAGATTTCTAACCTGCACGGGAGACAGATCATCATCAAAAATTACTATATCTATTTTTCTTTCTTCAACTATCTCTGCAAGCTCTTCTGCTTTGCCTTTACCAATGTAATAAGCAGGATCTCTCGTGTACTTTGACTGGATCATTTTATATACTGTATCAGCGCCAGCTGTCAATGCTAGTTCCTCAAGTTCAGCAAGATGTTCTTCAACAAGTTCCCTTGTTATTTCATTTGTGTGAAGCGCAACTAATGCTGCACGTTCTATTGTCTTCTGCTCAATTTCAATTATTGATTTAATACTAACTCCTACTTTATTTCATTTACACTTATCAAATCTTTTTTACTGCTTCTAGCAACCAGCATTTCTGTTATTGCAAGCAACAAGGCAATCAAAACAAAATACCGCCACAACTCAGAACCAAACCTTGATTGAACTACTGCCTGCACAGGGTCTTCATTTATATTTAACATAAATGATTTGCCGCCGAATTTTGCTGAAGTAATATATGATTCAATTTCACTTTCGGATAGGTATTTTATGTCCGATTCAACCGGATCAACATTGACAGAGAACTTATCTATAATTTCATTTCCTGTTACGGTATAATTGCCTGGTAATGTCGTCTGACCGAATATATCTGCGTCTTCATTTATTACTTCTTCAGTTTTATCGGGCTTTATTATCTTTAAAACGGGAGAACTTTTAGAATAATTCTTTATCTGAATTTCCTGTCCGACAAATTTTTCTTCAACAATCTTTCCATTACTTGCAAGGTAACTAACTGATTTATAAATGAGCGGGACAAAAAATCCTTTTAAAGGAAGATTAGTCCACGATAAAACAGGAGCCGAAGTGAAAACAAATATTTTTCCATTACCAGAAACTGATTCAGAAAGAAAAACTGAATTATCATTTAAAGTTATCAGTGGAAGAGAGTTAACTGAAGAATTCATCTTCAGATGATAATAAATCTCCGGCGAATCTATTTTGTTTTTCTTTTCATCCGGGAAAAGATCAGCAAACACCGGATGCTGAAATTCAATTTTATCAAACTCAACCGAACTGCTGTTGTCATCAATTTTTCCGGCAGCGGTTATACTGCTTTGTATATTTAATCCGGCTAACATTGCGGAATATTCAATCGCGCTTATTTGTGATGAAGGAATGATAAACAATCCTCCGCTGTTCTCTGCATACGATTTAATTTTTTGAAGATTGCTGCCGGAAATGTTTCCACACAATATTATTGTTTTATAATTATTAAGATTAACGGAAGCAATTTGGTTTATGTTTCTCTTTTCAATTTTTATTGATGTAGAAGTACCGGGTACATTAAGTGCAAGTTCAATATACTTTGTATCCTGTTCCTGCTGATAAAAAATAATAACCGGAATGATTTCTGGGATATCAAGTGTAAGGTATCTTTTGTTGTCCTGTAGAATATCGTCATCATCAATCTCAATAAATGTTTCAACGAAACCGGAAGTATTAACCTGTGCTTCAATATTTAACATAATTGATTCATCTGGTGAGATACTGAAACTTTGCTGAGCAATTCTTTCACCATTACTGAAAATTGATCCGACATTATTGGATATTTCATTCCCTGAAAAATTTTTTATAGTTGCTGTGAAACTTACAGGTTTTCCTTTTTCAAATATTTGTGTTTCAGTTTTAAATTCGGTAACAGCAATATTATTTACCGGCTTTTCGTTAAACTTTATCAGGTATAACCGGATCTTTTCATCAGCAAGTTCATTAATCACTGATGCCGATTCAAATTTCTTTAAAGTTGATTTCTGGAAATCACTAACTATATAAATCTCTTTATTAAAATTATTTGATTCATTTAACAGAACCGCTGCTTTCAACAAACAATCGTCAACGTATCCGCTTCCGTAAGATATATTCAAATCCCGCACCGAATTTATTATACCGCCAATATCATTACTGAATTTTATTTCGTTTTGTTGAGAGGACGTTAAGAATAATGCGGCTTCATCACCTTCCTGTAAATTACTCAGAAGTTTAATAACACTTTCTTTTGCCTGGTTAAAGTATGAACCGTTATTATCAACAACAGACATGCTGAATGAATCATCCAGAATAAAAACTGCAGAAGTTTTTGCAGCCGATGTTGTTCCGCCGATTGCGAGCCCTTCAAGTGTTGGTCTTGCAAAAGCCATAACAAGAAAAAGAATTATTAAAACTCTTAATGCAAGCAGCAGCCATTGTTTAAGTTTTATTTTCCTGATTTTATTTTTTTGAAGTTCCTTTAAGAATGCGAGTGTACTGAATTCGATCTTCTTTAACTTTCTTAAATTAAAAAGATGAATCAGAACCGGGATTGAAGCTGCAAGCAGTCCGAAAAGAATAGCAGGATTTAGAAATATCATTAAATCTTTATTTTGTTTGAAACAAAAATAATTAAACCATTCTAAGAATACTATGCTGTAAAAAATAACCGGCGTTTTTTTTAAAGATATTGATATTCGTTAATTCAAAGCTTAATGTTGTGCTGTAACACAGGAAATTATTTATGGGTGATAAACTTAAACAGCGGTTAAAACAATCAAAGTTCAGCAGTCCTTCTCAGGAAGCATTGCTAAACCTTTTTGTATCGACTTATGTTGTCAGAGGAAGATACGATACACTTTTTATGAAATTTGGAATAACAAATCCCCAGTACAATGTTTTAAGGATTTTAAAAGGGGTTTACCCTGAAGGTTATCCGCGATGCGAAATAATAAGCCGTATGATTGAACCTGCACCGGATGTAACAAGGCTTGTTGATAAATTAATTAAAGAGAAATACGCCGAACGATCGCACTCATCTGAAGATAAAAGACAATCGATTACAAAAATTACCAGGAAGGGTTTAAAATTGTTAGATGAAATACTTCCTGAAATTCAGGCTCTTGATTTGGTGGTCACAAAAAATTTCAGCGAAACTGAATTGAATGAACTTTCAAAACTTTGCGAAAAATTATACGGAGATAATAATTGATTTAAAAAATTTTTACAGAAACTTTTATCGATCCCTGACTTCCCTGATCATCCATACATACAATGTTTAACAACTTAACTTTTTCCGGCTTAAAAAAGACTCTCTGACCTGCTTTACTTTTTTTTATGAACTTATTATTCACATACCAGTAGTGATACTTAATGCCGGGATTGGAAGATGCCAGCAGAACAATTTCCTGCTCTGAATTTTCTTCAATGAAGTATTCAAAATTTTCTGAGGGCGAAACTATTTTCGGACCTGTTCCCTTTCTTCTTGAGGGACATTCACTGTTATGCTCGGGAACATAAACATACGGTATATTGTTTTGTGAAAACCATGCAATCAATTCAGGCTTCTGAATCGTATAATTCTTTTTCTTAAAATGATCAGAGGGAAGACATTCTTTACAATACTGAACTGATTCATCCTCACTTACATACAATGTTTGATGAAGATTGCAATACTCATTGTGGGATTGATTCTTCACCGCAAGTTCTTTAACAAGATTCTTACATTCCGGTGTAGGAAGAAGTCCCGACTCAAAACAAACATCACGTTCATAAATATCATCCGGTTTACTGAACCATTTATTTTTCGAATGGTAATCAAGAGCGTTAAACAAATCCGCCAGCAATGGTATCGCTGTTTCAGCCCCTGTTAAATAGGGTGAACCGCTTCCATTAAAATTTCCAACCCACACGCCGATTGTATAGTTTGGATTAAATCCTATTGCCCATGCATCACGTTTTCCATAAGATGTTCCGGTTTTATAAGCAAACCTTGGAAGATTGGAATAATCATAGTCAACTAACATATCGTTACGCTGTTTGCCGGAAAGGATTTCTGCAACCAGGTAAGCAGTTTCTTCAGAAAATATTTCTTCTGTGTCATCTTCATCATTCTCAAGGTATTTTATTTTTTTTAGCTCACCTGAATTTGAGAAGACCGTATAGAATGAAGTCAGTTCTTCCAGAGATACGCCGCAACCTCCAAGAATTAATGAAAGCCCGAGTTTGTTTTTGTTTTTACTTATCTTTTTAAATCCTGTTGATTCCATAAACTCAATAAAATCTTTCACACCAATTTTGTTGAGCAGTTCTACTGCAGGGATATTAAGAGAGTTGACCAATGCCTGATCTGTAGAAACTAATCCATAAAATTTTTCATCGAAATTTTCGGGCTCATATCCACCTATTTCTATCGGAACGTCCAGTAATTTTGTCCCCGGGGTTAAAAAACCTCTTTCAATAGCAATCGCATATAACGCCGGTTTTAATGTTGAACCCGGAGAACGTTCTGCTATAATACCATTGACCTGTCCTGAATTTCTCTCATCATAAAAATCAGCAGAGCCGCAATAACCAACCACCGAAGATGTCCGGTTATCAATAACCAAAACCGCGCCGTTGGAAATACTTTTACTTCGTATCCTGTTTAAATAATTCCATAAAATGTTTTCTGTTGTTTGCTGAACCTGCCGATTCAATGTTAATACAATTCTATCTGCATCATATTTTTTCCTTAATAAATTACAGAGATGTGGAGCGTTAACAGGAATCGCGAACCTGTTAAAAACAATAGGTTCATCAAGTGCATCATTTAAAACTTTTTCAGGAAAAGTTTTTTCTTCTTTAAATCTTTTGATCCAGTAGTCCCGTTTAACCCGGATTTTATCATTCATCCTGTCAAGTCTTAAACCATTCGGATCTCCGGGAATTATTGAAAGCAGTATTGCCTGTGATAAACTTAAAGTAGCAGGCGGATGATCAAAATAAATGTATGATGCGGATTTAATCCCTTCTACATTACCACCGAGAGGAAGATGACTGAGATATATTTCAAGAATTTCTTTTTTACTGTAACGAAGTTCAAGCTGGAACGCTCTTAGCACTTCAATTATTTTATTAGTAAACGTTCTACTTTTAGGTTCAAGAATTCTTGCAACCTGCATAGTAATTGTTGAAGCGCCCGAAACAACTTTTCCATTTGTAATATTGTAGTAAAGTGCTTTTGCGGCAGCAAAAAAATCAACACCTGAATGCCAGAAAAAAGTTTTGTCTTCTTTGTTAATTATTGCAGTGATGAGTTCGGGAGAAACTTCTTCAAGCTTTGTCTGCAATCTCCACTTATCATCTTTTGAAAGAAAGGCTGTCAGTAAAGTACCATCACTCGAATAAATTGCCTGTGAATAGGGCTTTAAATCAGGTAAAGGAAAAACAAAGTTCAGGATTAATAATGAAAATGATAACACTAAAACCGAGGAGAGCCATTTGTTAGTTTTAAATATTTTGAATACCGATTTCATTTAATTCCGTCTCTTTGAGTTCTTCGTGTCAACAGCTTTGTGGACTTTGTGGTAAAGAAATAACCACAAAGTCCTTTTAGCAAATCTATTTATGCCATTAACAATTATATAGTCTTATTCTCTCGCTCTGATTGTTATCTCTCCGGCTCCGTTATAACTGTGATATTCAGGATCATACATAGCTTCAGCGCCGATTACAGGCAACTGGTATTTTCCCTGGTTGACAACGCGAAGCAGGTAAATAAATTCTCGTTTGACATTGCTTTGTAGTCCGGTGAATAATAATAACCTGTCGTCTCTTATATCAGTGTAATCAGGAATCAATGGAGAATCAGTTTTCCAGTGTGTTTCTGTCTGCGGATTAAGTCTTGGATTTTCAATTTCAAATCCTGCAGGTATAAGATCAGTTATCACAATATTTTCTGCTGACCTGCTCATTCCATATAAAGAAATTTTGCAAACGACAAGATCACCCTGCGTAAACGTATTATTAGTGATGGCGGCTTTAGTTCTGTAATTAAAGTATTCTCTTCTTATCCGCAGATTTGAATCTTCCTCTTTTACTTTTTCATTCACTTTAATTCCTTCACTGCTCCAGAAATAATAAAGTTCACCTTTTCCTTTTGATTTGAGCGAAAGAGTTTCGGTATTAAGTCTTGAGTCTTTTATACTGATATCCTTACCGGAAAATTTTCCAATAGATTTTCCGTTCGCAATCACATCAACTTCCATTTCAGCGCCGGAAACATTTTTAGCAGCTTTACCAAGAGCGAGGAAAGTAAAAGATTGTTCCTGTGTTGAATACGCATTAGGCAGATTTGCCGTGAGATATTTTACGATTGAAGGAACCTGTTTGTTCGATGGTTCAACTTCGAGAAGTACATTCAACATAATTGCATTACTTCGAATTTCAGAATCAAAACTTTCACCGGTTTGTCTGTCAGTTTTTACAGGCTGATATGAATTGGGAACAACTTCATAGTAAGAATTCCATCTACCTGCAAGTGCATACGCTCCCGCCAGCAGATAGCGTGAATCTTCTGTAAGAAGATGCAACCGTGATTTGTAATAATTCATAGTTGAAATATCTTCACGTTTAGCAAGCGCAAGTACATAAAGAGAATAAAGAATTTCCTTGTTTGCTTTATTATAAACGGTTCTTGCGCCGTTGGATGAGTATGAAACATAGTTGTAAGTTTTCTGTTCTTTTGCCTGTTTGCTAAGGTATGTTAACAGCCTGTTCAAAACATTTTCTGAAACATTGTACTTTGCTTTTTTTGCTTCGATCAGAAAATGAGCAGCGTAAACTGAACCCCACCAGTTTGAATAATCTTCACCTTGCCAGTAAGAAATCGAACCGTCATACAATTGCATAGATTCGATTTTCTTTATTCCTTCTTTTACATAATAAACAGGATTTGTTGTTTTGTAAAAATCCGGCGCTGCAAGTTTAGCGAGATCTTCAAAGTAAAGCTGCGGGAATAATTTTGAAACAGTTTGTTCAATACATCCGTGTGGATATCCTACAAGATACTTCAACTGTTTAGCGAATTTTATTGCCGGGAATCTGCTGATAGTTACAGTAGTGTTCTGTGTTCCTTTAAGGAAATTTTTCGGCAAATCAATTTTAGTTTCAGTATTTGCTTTGATTATTCCGGAACCGCTTTCAACTACCAGAGGTGAAATTGGTCTGACTGCAATATCAATTACTTCCTTAGCTGCTGCCTGTCCTGTAGCACTAAAAATAATTTTAGCAGCGCCGACTTCTGAAGTGGCGGCGATATTAAATACAACGACTTCTGAAGATTTCGGTTTTATCTTAATAGTCTTTTCATTTATTGAAGTTGATTTAAGCGGTCCTTCAAGTCTCAATGAGAGTTTAACTTCTTTAGTTTTGTCGGTGGTGTTAAGAACTGTAACCGGTGCTGTTAGTAAATCATTTACAGAAAGGAATCTTGGTATCTGAGGTTCAATAATTATGTCATCAGCAACAAGCATTGCTTTTTCCGATGAACCAAAACGGTCATTGGAATACGCCACTGCCATAAGTCTTACATTGCCGTTGAACTGCGGAATATTTAATGAGACTTTTACTTCACCATTAGAGTCTGTTTTTTTAATACCGCTCCAATAGGAAAGCAGCTTAATCCTTTTAACCGAAACAGGATTTGTTCTTTTTTTAGTTTCTTCTTCCATTCCATCGCCGCCGGTTGATGATGAAGAAGACCCTATTTCAGGAAGTAAGAGCTTATATAGATTGTAACTGTTCACCTGAAGTGGACGTTTAGTATACATAAAATCAAACGGATTAGGGGTTTCATAATTTGTTATTTGAAGTATGCCTTCATCCACTGCAGCAAGAGTTACATAAACATTTTTTGATGATGACGTTTTGATAGTAATATCCTGAACAGTATTGGGCTTTATCTTTTCAGGTGCGGATATTGAAACAGGAATTATGTTATCCTTCTTAATAACTTTTATTGAAGCGAAACCATTTCCAACTAAAAACGGAGTTGCCTGTTCCTGTGAATGTTTTTTGAATAATGTAGCACTTATATAAACATTTGGCATGTTCTCTTCATTCAGTTTAATATCCAGTTCAGCAGATTTGTTTTCCACATTAACATATTCATACGACTGAATATTATTTCTCTCGATTGTAACAAGCATTTTGCCTGAGAATGGAGTTGTGAAAAGTATCTTTGCTGTTTCACCCGGCTGGTATTCTTTTTTATCTGTTACAATTTCAACTCTTCCTTCTTTATCAACCTGAAAGGATGTTGCCGTTGAGGTTCTCCAACCGTAAGCATAAAAATCAATCATCTGGTAATCATCTGTGTCTTCCTTAAAAATTCTTACCTGGTATTTGCCTGATCTTGAAACTTTAAATACCAGCGGAGTTTTATCATTGATCACAATTTTCCTTTCCCACTCGGGAAATTCTTTTTCTTCGGAAGCATAATAATATCTTCCGTTGTGATCTCTCTTTAAAACTGTCTGCCATTCATATCTGACAAGCTTAGCGACTGCTTTGAAATTTTTTATCGCATTGTCTTTTTCATCCACTGCGATAAGATTAAAATTCAGATTTTCATTTACGCCGTTGTAATAACCCGGAGCTTTTATGCCGACAAAATAATTTTTAGGAAATACTTTTGTCTCTGCCCACCTGCTTAAAGTTCTACCTGTAAGGTCAAAAACATTTACTGTTGCCGTAGCATTTATATATCCGCCGGTCCTTAGATTTGGCGGAATTTTATACTCACTTGTACCTTCACCATTTTCATTAAGTTTACCGTTTAGAAAAACAGGATCGAGATAAGAATTTTCAATCGATGAATATGAAAAATTATACCCGGGATATTTCTTACTTGAGAAGCCAATATGATTTGCTCTGAATTCTACATTGTAATCAAGCCCTGAAGCTTTTGCGCCGTACAGAAACTCAGCATTAAAATTAATTTTGAAATTCTCTCCCGGCTTAACTATTTCCTTTTCACTCTTTACAGTCATCCTGATTTTATCCGGAACAAATTCTTCAACTGTGAATCCATAAGACCCAATTAATAATTTACTTCCTGTGTAGACTTCTGCTGTGTAGTTCCCGGTCTGTGCAAATACAGGCAGGTTGAATGTCAAATCAAACGAACCCTGTTCGTTCAAATCTTTTTTAAACTCATCAAATGTTTTACCTGTCGGTGTGATAATCTTTATAATAACCGGTTCTTCATTAATTACTTTAATATTGTCATTGCGCAAAATACCGGAAACGGTGACATCATCACCGGGACGATAAAGCTCCCTTGGACCATAGATAAACAGGTTAAAGTTTGCGGCGGGCTGGTATAATCCGCCGACATCAAATCGTGATTTATCAACACCCATTGTGATAAGATCGAGATAATTATAATCACCATCTTTTTCAACAATGATTATCTGTGGAGAAAAACCTTCAGCATTTTTTTTGATGTCTGAAAATTTTACAACTCCATCACTGTTTGTTTTTCCTGACAGCATCACCTGGTTATTGTCGGAAATAATTTTTACTTCAGCACCTGATACACTTTCAGTTGAGTTTATCTCATTGACAAAAACCATTAACTCATCTGACGTTGACTTCGTGATTATTCCGAGGTTAGATAACGAAACAATCTTAGCATCGCTTATATATCTTTTCTTTGCCGATCTTACTGTTATTACATAAATTCCTTTAAATCTCTGGTCAAGCTGATCTTTAACATTCACACTGAATTTGTTCAGCCAGTTTGTTTTGCTTTTAAGGTTTATATTTTCTTTTGAAATGCTCTTGCCAAAATTCCCGATATAATACTCTTTGCTGGAATTATAGGAATAATAGTAGTCATCATAATCATAGCTGCCTTCTTCATCGTAATCATAGTAACTGTAATAATAGCTTCGTTTACTTCTGTTCTGATTTAAAAAGTGAATGAGGTTATTGTCAAACACCTGAGCATATTCAACTTCAACTTCATCGATATTTACGGCGTTAACTTCCAGATTCTGCAAACCGCCGCGCATAAGGTATAACCCGGTATTATCAGCAAACTCGATTGATGGCGAGACATTCACCAGGTTTATCTTTTGTTCAAAATCATCTTCAAGTACACCGCCGTATAAACCTTTTAATCCTTTTTTGATAAGCAGGTTTATTGTCTGCACATTACCGAGTTCAGTTTCTACACGAAGACGGTTATCATTAACAAAAAATTCTAATTTCTTTTTCGGGTCGGTTGTGATGTATTTTTCCAGACCTTCATTATCAAGTGTCTGTGTTGTATAAATTTCAAACCATCCTGTCTGATCACTGAACCCGGAAGTAACATCTGTGATAGCTAATCTTGTTATTGGTGGAAGTATGGATTCAAATGTTCTTTCATCACCAAGATTTTTTTTGCCGAATACAGATTCAAGTTCACTTTTAAGAATGAGAGTGAATTTTTGTTCCTTATCCTGTTGTTTAATTTCACCGAAATTAACTGCGATTATATCGGAGGATTGTTCAGTAACTATTTTATATTCATTAATAAAATTATCACCAAGTTTTACTTTCATATATTTTTTCAGCAGAGATGGATCGACGGGATAATTGAAATAAATATTTGCCTGCACACTTAATCTATATGATTGCCTCGGGATGTTAGTCCAGAAGTGATCAACTTTTATTACATCAAATGAGGGAGTGTGAAATTTATGTGTTTCAAAATCAGTGCTGAGATCTTTGCCGAATAAAACCTCATCATTTATTTCGGCTTCATAATCCTGTATCGGGGCAAGCGGAACCTCAGGAGAAAAGACGAGGACATTTGCCGAAGTCCATTTAAACTTACCGGGAATCTTTGGAGTGAATGAGATATAATTTGTATCAACCCACAGATCAATAATTTCTGCGGGTGCAAGATCGTGTGAGAATTCGATCACAAAATTAGTAAGTTTTTCAACTTCACCTTCCGGTGAGAAAGATGTTACCGTTACATTGTTCGAAGAACATTTCCAGAACAGAAAAGCAAAAACAGCAAGGATAAAAATTCTGAATCGCATAATATCACCATGGAATATTTTTTATAAAATGTTGGCTGGCAAACTAAATTGGATTGATGAACGCGAAAACAATTACCCGATTGAAAGAGGAGTTTCACTTAAACCTTCCATGAACGAAAGTAAAAATTTATTTCTGATTGAACTTAAAAAAAAAATTGTGCAGGTCAAATAAATCAAACAATTAACTTATTGAAAAAATAAATTATTGACTCAATACCTTATATCGGAAATCCTAAATCAAATTAATTTCTTAAGTTCTTCAATGCTGATCCCTGCACTTTTTAATATGTGGTTAAGTGTACCTTTCTTTAATTCCTTATGATTTGGAACTATTATACTTTTTTTTCTTTCAAGGTTATGTAAGAATATATGACTGCCATGTTGATGATCGACATAAAAGCCCAATCTTCTTAACGCTTTTATAACTTGTTTACCTGAAAAAGTCTTGCTCAAATAATTACTTCTAATTCTCTTACGAACGATTCAGGATCAGACTTTATTTGATTTACTTTTTCCAGACCTTCTAAATAACAGAGAATTGCTTCCCTTGCATTCTGGATTGCTTGCTCTTCATTATCTCCTTGAGTAAAACATCCGTCTAATGCAGGTACCGTAACATTATATCCACCTTCTTCTGCTTTTTCCAAAACAACATTGAACTTCATTTTAATTCTCCGATTCTTTACATTTTTAATACAAATGATAATCCTTTTATTTATTTCCCATTGCAATTAGATTCAACGCGCTGCCTGCTTTAAACCATCCTATTTGTGATTCGTTAAATGTGTGATTTAGCAATATCTCATCCTTACTTCCATCATTATGTTTTACAGTCATTTTTACCTGGCTGCCTGGAGAAAGTGTTGATACATTCAGATCGACTTTATCATCCTCTTTTATTTTGTCATAGTCAGATGGATTGGCAAATGTTAATGGTAACATTCCCTGCTTCTTTAGATTAGTTTCGTGAATCCTTGCAAAACTTTTTACGATAATGGCTTTACCTCCGAGGAATCTTGGTTCCATAGCTGCGTGTTCCCTGCTTGAACCTTCACCGTAGTTTTCATCTCCGATAACAACCCAGCCTGTGTTTTGTGCTTTGTACTCACGGGCAACTTCCGGGACACTTTTATATTCACCCGTAAAAACATTTTTAACTTTGCCGGCATCTTCAGTAAAATAATTTATCGCCCCGATGAACATATTGTCAGAAATATTATCAAGATGTCCGCGGTATTTCAGCCACGGTCCTGCCATTGAGATGTGGTCCGTTGTACATTTACCTTTAGCTTTTAACAAGACCGGAAGATCAGTGAAATCTTTTCCATCCCAGGGTAAAAAAGGTTTGAGCAGTTGAAGCCTGTCACTCTCCGGTTTAACTATCACTTCGACTGAAGCGCCATCAGCAGCAGGAGCAACGAATCCGCTATCACCTTCATCAAATCCTTTTACAGGAAGTTCTTCACCAACAGGGGGATCGAGTTTAACTTTTTCTCCCTTTTCATTTACAAGTTCATCAGTCAATGGATTAAAAGACAAACTTCCCGCAATAGCAAGTGCGGTAGTGATTTCAGGGCTTGCAACGAATGCCAAAGTTTCAGGATTGCCGTCATTCCGTTTAGCAAAATTTCTGTTAAACGATGTAACGATAGTATTCTTCTCACCTGTTTTGATGTCCATTCTTTTCCACATACCGATGCAGGGACCGCAGGCATTTGCAAGTATTAATCCGCCGACATCCGTTAAAGTTTTCAACTGACCATCACGATCTATTGTTGCTCTAACCTGCTCAGAACCTGGTGTAATTGTGAATTGTGATCTGGTTTTCAATCCCTTTGCCAGTGCTTGTTTTGCAAGACTTGCTGATCGGTCAATATCCTCATAACTTGAGTTTGTGCAGCTACCGATTAATGCGACTGAAATTTTATCAGGATAATTTTCACTCTTAACAGCTTCTTTCATTTTTGAGATCGGCCAGGCTTTATCCGGAGTGAACGGACCGTTGAGATGTGGTTCAAGTTTGTTGAGATCAATTTCAATCACCTGGTCGTAATACTTACCAGGATTTGAAAATACTTCTGAATCAGCGCAGAGTTCATCAGCTAAACCTTCAGCGAGTGCAGCAACATCAACACGTTTTGTAATTCTTAAATATGCCGCCATCTTTTCGTCGAAAGGAAATACTGATGTAGTAGCACCGATTTCAGCACCCATATTACATATTGTTCCTTTACCCGTTGCTGAAATTGAATTTGCGCCTTCACCAAAATATTCAACAATTGCACCGGTTCCGCCTTTTACAGTTAAGATACCCGCAAGTTTAAGTATAACATCTTTTGCTGATGTCCATCCATTCATCTTTCCAGTTAATTTAACGCCGATAATTTTTGGCCATTTAAGTTCCCAGGGCATACCCGCCATCACATCAACAGCATCAGCACCGCCAACACCTATTGCGATCATACCAAGTCCGCCGGCGTTAGGTGTGTGTGAATCTGTTCCGATCATTAGTCCGCCGGGGAAAGCATAATTTTCAAGAACAACCTGGTGAATAATTCCCGCACCGGGTTTCCAGAATCCGACTCCAAATTTTTTAGAGATGCTTCCGAGAAAATCATAAACTTCTTTGTTTTCTGAATTAGCTCTGTTAAGATCATCTTCGGCACCAACCATTGCCTGTATTAAATGATCGCAATGTACGGTTGATGGAACAGCAACTGATTTTCTTCCTGCTGACATAAATTGCAGTAAAGCCATCTGTGCAGTAGCATCCTGCATAGCTACACGGTCGGGTGCAAGTTCAGAATAATCTTTACCTCTTTTTAATTCTGAAGCTGGAGAATTCCACAAATGTGTGTACAATACTTTTTCTGTGAAGGTTAGTGGTCTGTTTATAATTTTTCTTATTGAATCCAGTTTTGATTTATAGTTTTTATAAACTTTTTGAATCATATCAATGTTAGCTGTCATTTAGTTGACCTCATTAGTTAGATTATTTTATTATTGATCTAAAATAAAAAATTTTGAGTTATAATTCCTTATGAGGTTCTCATATCGAAATAGGTTCTTAGGATAAAAATTCCTGTAATTTTTTCTTTACAAACCGTAATAATTGCGGGTGTCTCAATTAGTGATAAGTCTCACCTTGTACTGCCTCAAAATAAATGCACAAAAAGGAAGTAATGAAGTATTCATTGAATGTATAATAATAGAACATGTGGCATATAAATTGTCAACTTTAGCAAAAATAAAACCGTGAAGAGCTATGAATTTAGGTCAATCTTTATATGCAATCGGTGCAATGCTCATTCTCTCACTTATAGTCCTCCGAATGAATAACACCATATTAACTACTGATGAAATAGTGCTGGACTCCAAACTTGGGGTGTTAGGTACATCAATAGGAACTTCCATAATTGAAGAAGCAAGTAAACTTCCATTTGATGAAAACACCAAATCGGATCCTGTGTTAAGTGTTAGTTCACTTACAACATTTCCATTCGTACGTGAAGTAACAAATGTTTATGATGATTTTGATGATTATCATAATCACACACAAACAGATACAATCTATTCAATTCCTTTTAGATCCCGCTGCACCGTTAATTATATAAATACCGCTGATCTTAACGGAACGACTACTTCAAAAACATGGCATAAAAAATTAACAATCAGAATCACCACTCCTTTTTCACCAGGTGATACACTGACATTATCAACGATTTACAGCTACTGGTATTTCAGATAGGTGATTTATGGGATTTAGCGTTTTACTGGATATTATCGGTTCAATAATTATTGGTGGAATATTATTAAATATATTGCTCCGTTTAACTGATTCATCTGCTGAAAAAACTCTTAATTACAGCGGAGAACTTTCTCTTCAGCAGGCATTGGTTACTGTTGCTCAAATTATTGAACATGATTTTAGAAAAATGGGTTATTGTGCTAACTGGCAGAATTTTCCTGATCCAACAAGAGCAATTATTCAGGCAGATACTTCTTTAATCAGGTTTTATACTGACATTGATAACAATGGCACAATAGATTCAATAAGGTATTATCTTGGACCAACATCTGAATGTGCAAACACACCTAATCCGCGCGATAGAAAATTATATAGAGTTGTAAACACTGAAACTCCGCAGACATCCAATGTTGGAGTTACACAATTTTATTTAACTTATTTTGATGCATATGGTGATACACTGCATCTGCCAATTGCTGATCCCCGGCTTATCAATTCATTCGAAATAAATGTACAGGTTGAAAACTCTTATGCTTATGATAATAAATATTCATCTGCATTCTGGAGACAAATAAGATTAGTTGCAAGAAATTTACGAAACAGGTAAGAGGTAAAATATGAGCGGTAAAGCTTCCTTATTAGTAGTGCTTGGTTTTAGTATGCTCTTTATGGTGATTGGTGGAAAGTATACCGGTGTATCCGGCAGAATGACGGATAACTATGTAGAATATTATACAGAAACGATTTCACATAACCTGGCCATCAGCGGTGCAAACCTTGCTGCAAACCAGATATTTCTTGACCCGACATGGGTCACCGGTTTTTCAAACCTGGCGTATCAAAACGGCACCATAAATGTTTCTGTGAACATCATTAATGCTTTTCAGAACATAAGACAAATAGTTTCAACAGGAACATATAACGGAGAATCGAGCACAGTAAGAGTTACTCTCTCACCAAGTAAATTTTCAAAGTTTGCATATTATTCTATAAGTGAAGGCGGAACAATCTGGTGGATGGCAAGAGATACTGTATGGGGTCCGTTTCATACTCAGGATTATTTAAGAGCTTCCAGACATCCAACATTTTATGGTAAAGCAAGTTCACGCCGAAGCATCATCTATGAAACAAATAAAAATACAGATAAACCATATTTTTATGGTGGATATGAATCGGGAGTTGACCTGCCAATGCCGATTGATGGTGTTAATAATTTAAGTACTCCGGCTCAATCTGATGGTCATTATATAACCGGGAAAGATACAGTTTATATGGAATTTAACAGAGATACTTTGAATGTAAAGTATGCCTGGAATGGCGCTGTGACTAAATTGTATTTACCAACGGCAACAACAAATGGTTTAATCTATGCTAATAATGCAATTGTAAGATTAAAGGGAACGGTCAAAGGTGCCTATACAGTAGTCAGCGGAGGAACGAGTGGCACAAAAGGAAGAATTTATCTTGATGATGACATCGTTTACGATAAAGATCCAAGAGTATATCCGACTTCGACAGATATGCTTGGTATAGTTGCAAAAGAAGAAGTAATCGTCACTCAAAATACGCCTAACAATAGCAGTATAAATATACATGGTTCAATTTATGTTGAAGATGGTGGATTTGGAGCAGAAAATTATAGTACCAGACCCGTAAGTGGTGATATAAATTTATTAGGCGGAATTATTCAAAATACACGCCGTGCTGTAAGTACTTTTAGTGGAACTACGATCAATCATGGTTTTGCAAAAAGATATCGTTATGATGAAAGATTTATGGTAGCATCACCGCCACTCTTCCCCGGTACAGGCAGTTTTGAGATTGTTGCCTGGTACGAATAAAAATTTTGGAAAGTAAAAGACAAAATCCCGTGCTACCAGCACGGGATTTTTATTTTAAACCTTTTGTAAATGTTACGGGTAAGTTTTTTATAACATCAGAAAAATATGATCCTTCAGTATTCAATAGTTCACAAAAACTTATTTTTTATTCGGGAATGATTTTTGCAAAATTAAATTAAGTTCGGTCCTAAGCTCTTACATATCCTCTGCATGAAGATCAGACTAAAATTGAAATAATGATATTTATTTAAGCTTCAGCACTTCATTACCGGGGAAGCATTAAAAGACTTTAAATTTTAATGAAAAGCTTTTAAGGAGTCACAATGCCTTTGCAACAACCTGTAACCAATCTTACAAAAGATGAACTGTTAGAGAAATGTCTTGATCTTCGTTTACCCGTTTCACGTTACGATAGCTATGAGACACTCAATAATTTTCTGAAAGCAGCTTCGGATGAATCTTCAACAAAAAAGGAAGAAGTAGTTAATCAGTTTGATGAAGACGATGAAGATCCTGTTTATTTAGGAAAATATTTTTCCTTTAAATACGTACTTGGTAAAGTCCTGACTTTAATTTGAATTGAATTTTATTAGTGGATTCATCATTGGGAAAGATGATTCCCCGGAAATAGTATTCAATTCATTTTAAAACAACAGAGGCATTCATTTATTAGAATGCCTCTTCTTATTTCTTACTAACGGACTGATTATAGTTTAATGAACTCGACTCTTCTGTTATTTGCTTTTCCTTCAACAGTTTTATTGTCTGAGATTGGTTCAGCTTCACCTTTGCCATCTGTCTGAATTCTTGATTCATCTATTCCAAAATCACCAGCCAGTGCGTTCTTAACAGACTCAGCTCGTCTTTTTGATAAATCAAGGTTCGCTGCATCTGAACCATCGCTGTCAGTATGCCCGACAATCTGTACTTTTACATCAGCATTTTCTTTAAGTACATCTGCAATTGTTTTAATTGTACCGTACGATTCAGGTTTAATTTTATCTGAACCCGAATCAAAATAAATTCCATGTACTACTAATTTTCCATCCGTAATTAACTTACTCCGCATATCCGGTAAACCGGAAGCTATTCTAAGATTAGTAATGTACAGATATGGATTTTCGTCGTGCGGCATCCAGGTAGCAAACCTTAATTTGTTAATGATGATTCCAGGACTAAGCAGCCTTGGCAGATCATATATTTTATTTTCGTTTATCCACAATCGCACTCTCTGTTTTTGAACTGCGACAGAGATACGCATCTTATTACCAATATTGTCTATAGTAACCTGGTTATCTTTTGAATTACTTATATCACTGTAATTTCCGTCACTCCAGTTCCAGATACTTACAGCGTAACCAATCCTTATTCCACATCCTCCTGAACCAGGCAATATATCGAACTGATTATTTTCCTCATTGAAAGCGAAAAGCGAGAATTCATATTCCGGATGATTGTACTCTACAGTTGGAGCATAAACTACATCAAATTCAAAAGTAAAATTCTCTCCAAAATCTCCCTTAATATCAGGCAGTACATAACCATCGCTGCCAACTTTAAACCATTTACCTGGATAATTGTTTAGTGTAACAACTTCACCTGAATTGTTTGTATTCCATAGGGCAGGAAAATCACCAACATTATCCTGAGAAAAATCTTCAAAGAAAATTATTTTTTCACCGGGTATGAAATCATATTTGGAATAACTTTCAAGTTTTGTTTTTTCATCTGATACTATTTCAGATCCATCTTTTTTAACAACCGGTTTTGTCTTATCAGTGTTTTCTGATGATTCTTCGTCCCCGCCCTCCACAGCACCTTCAACTCCTTCTTCAACTCCGTCCAATCCTTTATCAATTCCTTCATCAACTTTTTCATCTGCTTTTTGTTCAACTTTTTCTTTTACTTTATCTTTTAATTTATTGAAGAAACCTTCCTGAGCAGCAACGATGCCTGTAAATAAAAAACAGTACAGCAGTACAATGAATCCACGCTTCATATTATTCTCCTGAGATTTTCTTTATATGTTTATTTTCTAATGATCGATTAAGGGAAACTGGAATTTTTGAATCAGTAAAAATACTCAATCAATGCGGGATAGTTTAACAACTATTGCTAACTCAAAATTGATTTTTCTGATACCAATTAAAAAACAATATCATCATTCCTGATGAGTAAAAGAATTGCAGATTGCGGAACAATAAGGAATTTTTCTTTTTCAAACTCTATTTCAAACGCTTCTTTACGAAGGAAGATCGCCAGATCACCTTCTTTTGCCTGAAGCGGAATGTATTTTACTGAATCTTTAATTTCTTTCCATGGTTCTTCTTCAACATTTGCAGCAGTAGGATAACCAGGACCGGTTTTTAATACATAACCGCTTTGTATTTTTTCTTTCTCTGAAACTCCCGGAGGAAGGTATAAACCGCTCGCTGTTTTATCTGAATCCTGCGCAGGGCGAATTAATACTCTGTCACCAACAACTATAAATTTCCCGATGTTTTTCAACGTCATTTCCATATTGTTTTTCTATATCTCAATAAAATACTCTTCAAATATAAAAAAGTTATTAGTGATTTTGTACGTCCCTACAACTTCTGGTTAGTCTTATTGATTTGTTCAGCAATGCCGGAAACCAGTTCACAATTGATAACGCAATTCTTCTTTGAGGATTATTTAAAATCATTTTTTGAAATGATAATGCATTCCGGAGCCTCTTACGAAAATGTTCTTCCCAATTTATTTGATACTCATGCAGAATATTTGTTCTGTTTTTTTTGTGGAATGATTCTATGAGAATTTCTGATGCAAGTTTGGCTGATTCCATCGCCATACCTATTCCATCCCCTGCTAATGGCGCTATTATGCCTGCAGCATCACCAATCATAATTATATTATTATCAATCACGTTTCGCTTTCCAAAAAAAATATTTCCGGTTCCATAGCATTGAAATTTATTAAACTCTAAAGAGGAATAATTCACGAATAAATTTTTAAAAGAACTGTTACGCTGAATCAATTGCTCAATTGGATTTGAATTAATAGGGAGTTTATCTTTTTTAAACAAATAACAGATTGTTGTTTCATCTCCTGTGACAGTATTTACACCACAATAAATTCCGTTTGCAGTGTATATGTTGATATGGTCCTTAAAAAACTGATTCAGGAATTCGTTTTCAATATGAAATTTAATTCCATAGTACCCTGAATTTATTGATACAAAATTCCTGTCAAACTTTTTATCAAGTAAATTTCGTTTACCATAAGCACCGATTACAAATTCTGAGGAAACAGTTTTAGTCACGCCATTACTAAATCTTAAAAGAATATGATATTCTGAGTTTATGTCTGTCACATCAATCACTTCAGTATTTGAATACAATTTTACGCCTCGCTTTTCAGCTTCGGTGAATAAAAGGTTATCGAACACAGAACGTTTTGCAGAATAGCCGGTAAACTCAAGCTCAGCAGAAACCACTTTCCCTGAATCATCATACAATGAAAAAAATTCTATGCGGTTAGGATTTAATTCATAAAATTTATTGAGAAGATTTAATTCTGAAAGTATTGTTGTTACTTCGTGCGAAAGAAATTCACCGCAAATAACTTCTCTCGGAAATATTTTCTTTTCAACCAGAGCAACATTTAATCCTGCATCTGCAAGCATAATAGCTGCAGTTGAACCCGCCGGACCGCCTCCAATTATCAGCACATCATGATCATAATTTTGCATTATGATTTTCCTCAACATTAATTACAACAAGCCAGCGAAATGCCCATTTCCATTTAACAGAAAAATTTTTAATTCCGATTGACTTCAGAATATTTACCAATTCATTTTTTCTAAATCCCTTTCTTACTGATAACGGGCCATCATTGTGAACCATTTCACTTTTGGAAAATAACTTCGTCAACAATTTTATTCCCCAATACGCAAAGATTGAACGCTGTAAATCATTGATGATTATCCCCTTTCCTGCCAATAGTATAGATTGTTTCAGAATTATTTTTATTTGTTCTTCACTAAAATGATGAAGAAATAAAGAAAGATGAACTACATCGAACTTAATTCCATTGAAAGGTAATCTGAATGCATCAGCACAAATCACGCTCAGCTTTATATTTGCTTCACGGGCATTTACGCAGCATTGCTGGTTTATATCAAGACTGAACAGTTTGATTTTCTCTGAAACTAATCCTGCCAGGATTTCAGAATTACCGGAACCAATATCAAGCAATGTGATTTTACTATTGTTCAAGTACTTAACAATATTTTGTAGTCCATGATTACTTACCCGGTTCCCGCCAAGATATTTATTTATCACTTTCAGTTCAGAGAGTGCAACATCAATTCTTTCATCCTTAATTGATAAATCATCCATTATCTCCTTCTCATAACTTTTTTTGAGAAACATCATACACCTTGAAAAACAACAGCTTCCATTGTTAGTCCGGGGCCGAAAGCGACTGCACAACAGTAGTCACCAGCTTTAACAATATTTTTATCCATAATATTTTTTAACACATAAAGAATAGAAGCTGAAGACATATTGCCGTAGTCACGCAACACTTCTCTAGAGGAGATCATTTGTTCATCATTTAAGCCTAATCCATTTTGAAGTGAGTCAAGAATCGCTCTTCCACCGGGATGTAATGCCCAATGTTTTATTTCAGAGGTTTCAAGACCATTTTGGTTTAAATATTTTTTTAAAACAGGCGAAGCATCATTTAATATTATTTTAGGAAGTTCAGGGGATAGTGTCATCTCAAAGCCAAAGTTGCCAATCTTCCAGCCCATAAAGTTTTGTGAGTCTTTGAACAGATAAGAAAATGTATTAAGGATTTTCAGGCTGAAAACATTATTCATTTTTTTATTCCTGAATAAAGCGGCAGCGCATCCATCAGCAAAAATCATATTTGCTAAAATGTTATCGCGCGAAGCTTCAGTCTGAAGG
>JAEXTA010000025.1 GCA_023453665.1 Bacteroidota bacterium
ATTCTGTTGCACTGCTTCAAGAATTGTAATATCGGGATTAACATAAATCTCTTTCCCGTTGACTGTTATTTGTATCTGTTCCATAATATTTTCCCTTTAAACTTTTACTATTGCATTAAGCCGGCAGACATCAAAACATTTACCGCACTTGTTGCACAGATCGTAATTGATTTTATGGACTTCCTTTTTCTTTCCGGTCATTGCGCCCGTTGAACATACTTTAAGACAAACCATACACCCTTTACACAGCTCATCAATGATCTGGTAAGTTATGAGTGCAGCACAACTGTGTGCCGGGCATTTCTTATTATAAATGTGTTCTTCATATTCTTCGCGGAAATATTTTATAGTTGTAAGTACCGGGTTTGGAGCTGTTTGTCCGAGACCGCATAACGAGCCTGCTTTTATGTGCTGTGCAAGAGCTTCAAGCTGTTTAATATCCCCCTCTTTACCATTGCCTTCAGTTATTCTTTCAAGAATTTCCAGCATACGTTTTGTTCCGATTCTGCAGAAAGTACATTTACCGCATGATTCAAGTTGTGTGAAGTTGAGGAAATACCTTGCAAGATCTACCATACAGGTTGTTTCATCGAGAACGATCAAACCGCCTGAACCCATTATTGCGCCGGTTCTTGTAATTTCATCATAATCAATTTTCAAATCACCCATTGATGCCGGGATACATCCGCCTGATGGTCCGCCGATCTGTACGGCTTTGAACTTTTTGTTGTCTTTTATTCCGCCGCCAATTTCATAAACGATTTCGTTGATAGTCATTCCCATCGGGATTTCAACAAGACCTGTACGTTTTATTTTACCGGCAAGTGCGAATACTTTGCTTCCTTTGCTTTTCTCAGTACCAAGCGCTGCGTACTTTTCCCAGCCGTTTAGAACTATCCACGGAACATTTGCGAAAGTTTCCACATTATTAATATTGGTAGGTTTACCCCACAAACCGCTTTGTGCAGGGAATGGCGGCCGAAGCCGAGGAACACCTCTTTTACCTTCGATAGATGCCATCATTGCTGTTTCTTCGCCACAGACAAAAGCACCGGCACCTTCTTTAATTTTAATATCGAAACTGAAAGAAGAACCGAAAATATTTTTACCGAGATAACCTCTGCTGTAACACTGACTTATTGCTTTTCTTAATCGTTTTATCGCAAGAGGATATTCTGCTCTTATATAAATGTAACCTTCGTCAGAGCCGATAGCGAAAGCACCGATCATCATACCTTCGAGCACTGAATGAGGATCACCTTCAAGTACGCTTCTATCCATAAACGCGCCCGGGTCGCCTTCATCAGCATTACATATAATAAACTTTTTGTCAGATCTTTCTTTGTTGGCAAGTTTCCATTTTATTCCTGTTGAGAACCCGCCGCCGCCGCGTCCTCTCAAACCGGCTTTTGTAATTATATCAATAACATTCTCAGGTGAATATTCTTTTAACACTTTTTGAATCGATCTGTAGCCGTCTTTGGAAATGTATTCATCAATTGAAGCCGGATTAATTATACCGCAGTTACGCAGGACTATGCGCGTTTGATTTTTAAGAAATGATTCTTCCGTGCAATGATCTTTACTTTTTATTATCCAGTCTTTAACCGGCTGATTATTAATTATATGTTCATTTATAATTCTGCCGACTTTATCAACTGTCACTTTCGAATAAAGATTACTTTCCTTTTCATCTTCAACTTCAACAAGCACCTCTTCATAACACATTCCGTTGCACCCGGTTTCATAAAGTTCCGCATCAATATGATGTGCTGCCAGTTCGTGCTTTAACTTTTCGAATACTAATTCACCGCCGGCTGAAATACCGCAGGTACCGAGACCGACTTTAATTTTTTTCATTGCTCACCTCAGCATTCTCCGTTGTTCTGAATTTGTTGATGGCTTTTTTAATCTTAGCCTGGTCAAGGTTTCCGAAAGTTTCATCGTTGATCATTATCACAGGAGCTAATGAGCAACATCCTAAACAAGCAACCGAAACAAGCGAGAACAAACCGTCGTCAGACGTTTCGCCGATTGATATTCCGGCTTCATCCTGTAATACTGATAAAACAGTTTTTGCGCCGTTAACATGACATGCGGTTCCTTCGCATATCCTGATGATGTTTTTACCGAGCGGCTTTAAACGAAACTGAGCATAAAAAGTTATCACACCGTAAATCTCTGCGGGAGGAATTCCTACAAGTTCACTGATGTAATAAATTATTTTCTCGGGTATATAACCGTAAGAATCCTGCGCTGACTGCAGCAGCGGAATCAATGAACCATGCTGATGGCGTTTATTTATTAAGTCAACTTTAAAGTTTAGGATTTCTTTTTTCTCTTCACGGATTTCTACATTGATCATTTGATCACCTTGTTGATTTACATTTCGAAGATGTTGATTACAGGATATTCTTTCACTTTAAGTACGCCGTCGAGACTTATAATTTTATTTTCAATGATCTTGTCGATCTCGCTGAACTGTGAACCGAATATCATCATTATGATATTGTATTTGCCTGATGTGTAATCACAGTAAAGAATATTTTCCGTTAAACGAAGAACCGGGTAAACTCTTTCTAACTTTTCCCTGTCGATATCCAGAAGCACATAAGAGTAAACTGCTTTTTTCGAATCTCTTATTTTGCTCATAGAAGGGTTGTCTTCGAAAAGTGATATTCCGGCTGACTGTACAATCTCTTTAATATTGTCATTCAAAAGCGGGATGCTGACAGGAAGAAGAACGCTTTCACTTATTCCATCGAGCGAAAGAATTTCTTTTTCATAGATCTCTTTGCATTTATCCATCGAATCGGATTGCAGTAAAACGAAAATGTCTATATCCCCGCGAGTCGCGTCGCAGTAAAGAACATTCTGCATAAAATATATTTTCTGGTAAAGTGTAAAGTAGTTCACATTCTCTTTTACCTTGATGAGTACATAAGCGGAAGTTGTTTTTAATTCTTCTTTAACAGTTTCTTTCGGCTGCCTCGGATGTTTGTTTAATATTTTATTTATCTCGGTGATAAGGTCGTCTGCAGTAAAAGGTTTTTCAAGTAAGCCGTCCTCTTTTAACTCTTCTATCTCAGTAACCTCAAGTTTATCTGCGTAACCTGTAATGTACATCATAGCCGCTTCGGGGTATTTTGATTTGATTATACGACCGAGTTTCAATCCGTTTATATCTGGCAGATTAACATCAACAACAACTGAGTCGAGGCTGACCGAATTTCTTTTATACAGTTCAAGTTTGTTTAATGCGGTTAATCCGCTGTCGCACGGTTCCACATCATAACCAAGTTGGTTTAATGATAATGACAGCGACCTTCTTATTGAAGACTCATCATCGATTAATAATATTCTCTTCTGTTCATTCCGCGGGGAGACTGATTCGTTTGACATATTTACTCCTGTTTTTTGTTACAGCATAGTCAATGTATATACCAGAAATAAAATTCATCGAATTATGAGCGAAAGTGAGGCTTTAGATTATGATAAAATTAGCAAGTGATAAATAATTTATCGATCTGATTGAACAGGGCTTAAGACTGCTAAATTATTTTATAGCGGAGTTTACAGTGGAGAGAGAATGATTAATTGGCTGAATGGTGAAATTAATCACTTGAGACGCAAAAGTTTTATCTCTTAAAGATGACATCTCTCTCTTTTAACCTTAGTAACCTACCGTAAAATAAGACTGCTACCTATTACCTTATTGTTGTTTGTCGTGTTCTGTTTCTTTCTGAATAAGGTAATAAGGTTTTATTTAACTTTATGTTATAGTTACTAAGGTTCGGAAATGTCAATGAATGAATGGCTGAATGAATGAATGATTGGTTGAATGATGTTTATACTCACCCGAGACGAAAGAATTTTCATTTTTAAAAGATGACATCTTTCTCTTTTAACCTTAGTAACCAATTATTTAATAAAAACTTCAACCTTATTACCTTATTGTTGTTTGCTGTGTTGTGGTTCTTTCCGAATAACGTAATAAAGTTTTATTTAATCGTTAGAAACTATTACCATAAACTTTTTTCAGGACGGGGATCACGTCAATTCAAACATCACACATCAAAACTATTCATCTTCTTTCTTTCTGTATTCCAGGATATCTCCGGGCTGGCAGTCTAATGCTTTGCAGATAGCTTCCAGCGTCGCTAACCTGACGGCTTTTGCTTTCCCGTTTTTTAATATAGATAGATTGGCCATCGTTATCCCGACCCTCTCCGAAAGTTCTGTAACGCTCATTTTCCTTTTGGCGAGCATTACATCAATATTTATTATGATTGACATATATGCTCCTTTAAACCGTTAAATCATTCTCTGCTTTTAAATCTACCGCATTTTGCAGCAGCTTCTGAAAAACAGCGGCAGCGGTTGTAACTACAGATGTGATAAAGATTGTGATGAGACCCAGCATAACAGCTCCGGTGATATCCTCTTTACCTCGCTGCACAATAAAAAGGAAAGCTTCTGCTCCAACAATAAAGAATATAAGAGCTAAGCCGCAGTATTTTATATTTCTTACAGCTTTCACAGAAGGTTGGGAGAAAATCATGTTCTTCTCTATGTAACTTAAAAGTTTAATGCCTTGATAAAGAGCAAAGAAAAATGGGATGGATCCAAAATAAACATATGCTAAGAACGGATCATTGAAGTAAATCTCAAAAACTGTTGCGTTTACATTTCTGCCCTCGTTATGAGGTTCCCAAAGCATCAGGAAAAGTGTAACGATCCCGATAAGACATATAACAATTTTCAAAAATAAAATCGAACCTTTTTTCATCTGTAACCTCATATTTTTAGTTCCAAACCTAATACATTATTTATCGTTTGTCAATATATAAATATTGTAACACACTATATATTTACTGATATTCCACTAAAATCTATCAGCGTACTCCCAATCTCATTATGCTGGTAAACAGCAAATTGCGGGTTGTTACAGGTTAAATGATTGATGCTGCTGATATTGATCTTTCAAATTCGTAATTCTTAAACTACCCAATGGTACTATCACCACCATGCATTTTAAATTGTGGCAATGGAGCCGGACTGATTAAAGCTAATAATATTTAAGACATAGACTTCTTTATGCCGCATCTATTATTTTTTTTCCAGGTTATAGAGGGCGATGTAACCCACGAAGCTGTGAAACGCAACACCCGTTTTTTGTGGTAAAAATACTACGTCAAATTCACCAATTCTCTTATACAGATTCCTGGTTTTCTTTCCGAATATTAAGTAGTCAATTCAATCAAACTGGAGAATTAAACAGGGGCCAACAACAGTTTTGTTTAATTATTTACAGGATAGAAATGATCTGGTACAAAGTGATACTTACAAACAATGAATTATTTAACGGTTTAGGGCGTGAACTCGAAGCAGATTTTAATTATTTATTCACACAAATGAATCACCCGGAAGATATGAGACTTTATTGCTCCTGGCTGGTCGGTGATCAGCACAGGTATTATTATTTACAACTGCCCGATAATTTCGGATTCCATCTTGGTGAAGTATTCTCCAAATACAGAACTATTTTAACAACAGAACCGCAAATTGAAAACCTGCACCTGTTAGTAGGATATAATAAAATGAGTGAAGTCAGTTAGTCGCATAGCTGATTAGCCAGTATAGAAACCCGGGTTTGGTGAGCCCGGGTTTTTTGTTTTAAAAACATTCAAGGTGATAAATGTGTTTGGAAATAATCTCATTATGCTAAGGAGAATTAAAAGATAAGTAAGTTCCGTGTGGTAATTTATAATGTGCTTATCTTGTTTGGTTGAACTGAATCCATTTTCCATTTTTAAAATTATGTTGAATTCTATTATTCAATTGGTATCCAGTATCGTCTGTCCACATACTTCGATGGTAATGCCACTCTGTCTGAAATTTTGTTTTATCTGCCCGCATATTCATCGTTTCATTCCGAACTTGATCAAGAATCTGTTCAGGATGAGAACCTTAATTGAATAGCCATCAGGTTGACAATTTCAAAAGACGATAGTGGCATCTGTTATTAAGAATGCCACACCCATTCATTCAATCATTAATTCTTTCCTCTGCTTAACTTTGCGCTTTCTTCGCGTTCTCTGTGGTTAATCAAAAGTTCATATCACAGAACATCTCTTTTCATTTTTTATCAATCTAATTTACCATCAAGCCAGTGAATAATATTTAACAGCAACTGAAGATTATATTTTGCGCGTGGTGTGTTTAGCCCTATTTGTCTGCCGTTAGAAACCTGTGCGGTGAACATTGCAGCTTCACCCCATATAACTATTCTCCCCTTCCCGGATTTCTTAACCGCTCCCTGCGACCATCCTGTAACCGGTATTACAGGAGTGTTATCATTAAAGTTCCATGCTGTGTCCGGCATAAATGAAATATAATTGCTGCTGAAATTAAGGATGGGAATAGCATCACCGGGAATTTGAAAAGCCTGTCCCGTAAATGAATAAATCGAATCAACAGATTCAGAAATATCTCTGCCTTCAGTGATAATGTTTTTTAACAACGTATTATCTTCTAATGTAAAAAGATCAGGTGCACCGAGCTGAGTTGTGTCACCTGCAAAACCATTATTCATTTTAAATCCAAACCTGTCTGCGAGTTCCAAAGCAGCGCCGGGGAAAGGCATATGATCAGCGATTAAAAATAAACTGCCTCCGTTATTAATCCATTCAGCAAGCTGTTCAATTTCATCTGGAGTAAAAGCTGAAGGTGTAGGCAATGTCCAGTCCGAAATATTTCTTTCACTTAATGCATTAGCGATCACAAGAATTTTGCACCCGGATAATACTTCCACTGTAAACTGACTGCTGAAAGGTTTTAGAATATAACCGTCTTTTGCAAGAACATCAGCGAATGGTTTATACCTGCCTTGCATCGTATGAAAATTATTATGCGCCTCATCAATAAATATTGTTGGTCCCATTCCATTTTTATATGCCGGGTTATTAATGACCGGCAGATAAGTTGAATCACCTATTTGCTGTGCAATTGCAGCGTGACTGTAAATCATAAACATCAGTAATGCACATATAACAGTCACAGAATTGTATTGTTTCTTCATAGTATAATCTCCTTTACTACTAATTAGACTAAAAAAATAATTTCGCGGTTATTGATTGTGAAAAATAATCTAACCGATTTTTTAGAAATGAAATCCGAAATTGTCAAGATACTTCTTGTCATTAATATCAAGATGCTTTAGAACCAGGATTGTTGCTAGTAACACAACCCGTGCTATAATAAATATGACGATAGCAACGCCACAATCTTTCAATCTCTCCTTCTTCTCTGCGTAACTCTGCGGTACTTTGCGTTCTTTGCGGTTAATTCTTATCGTCACCTGTCACTATGTGAGTATCCGGTATCGTGTCACTAGTATCGTCTATACGTACATACTTCGACGGGCTCAGTATGACACTCTGCTTTTCCGGGATCCGGAATCTGGTATCTTGCATTCGTCTTCCCGCAACCATTCATTCAATCAATCATTCATACTTTTCTCCACTCTGCGCAACTCTGCGGCTTCTTTGCGTTCTCTGCGGTTAATCCTTTTGTCGCTTCATTTGGTCGCCGGCTTTGAAATTAACTTCAATCCATTTCAATGCAGATTCATCACAGAGAACAAAATTATTAGTTGCTATCTGTGAACTGATTTCCACCCAGGTTCATAATTCATAATGAATATTTAACCAAATCGCTTTTTATAATTCAATTCTAATTATTATTTTCATCAGCAATTTCTCAAAACATTTCCCCGCATTCAGGAAATGAAGTTATAACAATTACTAATTATCCAGAGTTATATGTACAGAAGATTTTCATTTCCTATAACGGCTGTTATCGTTTTTTTATTTCTGCTGACTGAATTACTATTCGCCCAGGCGGGAACTTATTACAACTCTATTAATACTTCCGCTTCTACTTTTGTAAATGACCTGGGAAACAGGATAAGAAATCCATATACCAAAATCAGCTACGATAACTTTGATGAAACCAACATTGCAAACTTCGCTTCAATAAATAATGGCAACGGAACAAGATCGGTCTTTTGTGTTTACAGCAACTATGAACACGTATACTCAGGTGTGTTTTCCTGGATACCTATGAGCCGTGAACATACTTACTGTCATAGCTGGCAGCCCGGTCATCCGTCTGAATCATTGCCCGAATATTCTGATCAGTATCATTTATTCCCCACTCATCAGAATGGTGCAAACGGAGTGAGGAGTAATCATCCGCTTGGTAATGTTGTTAGTGTGATCAGTACATTCC
>JAEXTA010000070.1 GCA_023453665.1 Bacteroidota bacterium
CTGCTTAACATTGCATTCCTCATACTTGGTGTCTGGCTTGCAATCTCATTTAAGTTCAGTTACTGGGATGTTTCATTCCTGTCAATAATTTTTATAGTCACCTTCACTTTTGCGGTACTTTATTCGATAATAGTATTATTTGGTGTTCTTACTAAAAGTTCAATATTCGGAATGATGGCGGCTTATTTCATATTTATAATTTTAAGTCCGCTGATGAATTTTGCCAATACGCAGTTAAAAGTGTTTGTTGAAAGTGAAACAATACGCGGGATAATCAAGGTGATCTATTATATCATTCCTAAAACTTCTGAATTGATGGGACAGATTACTCTTGATCTTGCATCAGGAAAAGGAATAACTGACTTTCAACCTGTTTTAACATCGTTTTTATTTTTAATTTTAGTTATGGGAATATCAAATTTTATTTTTGTGAAGAAAGATTTTTAATGTGATACGAAAGATCGGAATTTTATTCGCTGCAGTACTAACAATTCTTTTATCAGGCTGCGGAGGGGAAGAAAAAAATGATTCTCTTACAGCCAAACAATGGCAGATACTTTCATACCTTCCTCCTGATACTGAATTCCTGCTTCATATGAATCTTGATGAACTGAGAAAGACGCAGTTCTGGGATGATTACTTCAAAGCATCACTTCAAAAAACTCCCGGCAATAACTGGTTAACAGATTTTGAAAACAAAACAGGCGTCGGATTAAAAAAAGGATTGTCTTCAATCTATACTGCAACTACATGGGAAGGTGAAAATGTTTTTGTAGTTCAGTTCAGCGGAAAGACACAGCCGGTGATGGACTATTTTAATAACGCAAATTACTTTACTCCTGGTTCAGTGAACAATAAAAAGTTTTATGAACTGCGTACCGGGTCTGCATCAAAATTTTATTTTGTTGATGATTCTACACTCGTTGTCATGAACAGCATTGATTATCTTCATTCACTTTTAAAGGAAGAAAGAAAATCACTGAAGGATAATATTCAGTTTATCCAGTTAGTTCAGAGCATTAAGAATAAACAGCAGTACTTTCTTGTAACGGATAAAGGGACATTTGCCGCCGCTTTATTTGAGCCTCTGCTTGGACACAATAAAGATCTTCCGGTTAAAGAAATTATCTCGTCAATTTCTTCGATACAATTATCGGCTGAATTTAATGATGGTGTTTCCATTGAATCGGTCTGGAATTTTAATAACTCAAAAAATGCTTACCTTCTATCAACAGCAATTAAAAGTGCGATAGCAGTAGGAATATTTAAACAGCGGGATGTCACACTCGGCACTATTGTCGAAGATATGACGATCAGCCGGTATGATACAAAAATAAAATTCACTTTAGATATTGAAAAAGAAAAATTAAATAAACTCAGACATTCATCATTGAATAATACATTAGGTACTAAACTATAAGGACTAACAATGCAGGGAGAAAATCTAAAATTAGAAGACCTGTTGGAAAAAACTAAATCGACCGATGGACAGGAACGGATAAACAACGTTGCTATTATCGGCGCCGGAATTATGGGACAGGGAATCGCACAAACAATAGCAGCTTCCGGTATGGAAGTAATGCTTATTGAAAAAGATAATGATCATCTTGATAAAGCAAAAAATTCTTTAATCGACTACATAGATCGTGAAATAAAAAGATGGGCGCTTACTACTTCTGAAAAGAAAGCAATTCTAAGCCGCATTAAATGGACAACCGGTTATGATAAGCTTGCCGAATGTGATCTTATCATTGAAGCCGTTGATGAAGACTTTGAACTGAAAAAAGGTATTTTTCTTCAACTTGATAAAATTGCAAAAGAAGATGTGATTTTTGTTTCGAATACATCAACACTAAGCCTGACAAAAATTGCTGAAGCAACATCTCGCCCGTCAAAGGTAATAGGAATGCACTTCTTAAATCCCGTTCCTAAAATACCAATGGTCGAACTTGTTAAATGTCTGCATACATCTAACGATACGGTTGAAGCTGTAAAAGTTTTTGCTGCGAGAATCGGCAAAACTCCGGTTGAAGTATATGAATACCCGGGATTTGTAACAACACGCGCAATAGTTCCGCTTCTAAATGAAGCGATGCATATTCTGCTTGAAGGTGTTGCAACGGCAAAGGACATTGACACAGCTATGAAACTCGGTTATAATTTTCAGTACGGTCCGCTTGAAATGGCAGATATGATGGGACTTGATGAAGTACTGGCATGGATGGAAACATTGTGGAAAACTTTAGGTGAACCGCGTTACCGTGCTTGCCCGATACTTCGTAAACTTGTAAGAGAAAGAAAACTCGGCAAAAAAACCGGTGAAGGTTTTTATAAATACAGTGAAAGTGGATTTATAATCGACACTAAGTGATGATAGGTAAAATAAGTTAAAGTTTATGATGCCATGTCACAATGAGCCTGTCGAAGTGTGACGACATTATTACTCGTCAGTCTTCGAAAAGCTCAGACTGACAAAAAGTATTTGTGTAAAGCAGAAATCAATTAAGAAAAATATAGTTACAATACATTTATAGAAAAGAAAGATCATGAAAGTTTTAGTTTTAAATTGCGGAAGCTCATCAATCAAATACCAGTTCTTTGACACAGATAAAAAAGTGGCACTTGCAAAAGGTCTTGTCGAAAGAATTGGAATGACGGGAGCAGTTCTTACACACACAAGATATGACGGTGACACTATTAAAGTTGTCGGAGAAATTCTTGATCATACTATTGCAATAGAATATGTTCTTGCAGTAATGCTTAGCAAGAATCACGGTGTTATCGATAATAAGGAAGATATTGAAGCTGTAGGTCACAGAGTTGTTCACGGCGGTGAAACATTTTCCGGTTCAGTTTTTATTACTGATGAAGTTATACAGGTACTTCAGGATAATATTGAATTAGCGCCGCTGCATAATCCGCCAAACATAAAAGGCATCCAGGCAGTAAAAAGAATATTACCGGATTCACCTCAGTGCGGAGTTTTCGATACAGCTTTCCATATTAAAATGCCGCCCAAAGCATACCTTTATGGAATTCCTTATGAACTTTACAAAAAATACAAAATACGCCGTTACGGTTTTCATGGAACCTCTCATCTTTATGTAAGCAAACGTGCTGCGGAGATGATGGGCAAAGATATAAGTGAACTGAAAATTGTTACAGCACATCTTGGTAACGGCTGCAGCATGGCTGCTGTTGATAAAGGTGTTTCGGTAGATACAACAATGGGATTTACTCCGCTCGAAGGTCTGTTAATGGGAACAAGAAGCGGTGATATCGATCCCTCAGTTATTCTTTACATTATGGGTAAAGAAGGATTGTCAATGAACGAAGCCAACACTTTGCTTAATAAACACAGCGGGCTCATCGGCATAAGCGGTGAAAGCAGTGATATGCGCGAAATACAAGCAGCAATGAAGGAAGATCATAAACGCGCTAAATATGCTTTTGATATTTTTGTTTACAGGATAAAAAAATATATAGGCGCCTACGCAGCAGCAATGGGCGGACTTGATGCGCTTGTGTTCACCGGCGGTATAGGTGAAAATTCAACCGAAGTAAGAACCGAAGTATGCCGCGATATGAAATTTATTGGTATTGAACTGGATGAAACAAAGAACGCTGCTAAAGAAGAACTTATCTCAACAGCAAAGTCGGCAGCAAAAGTTTTCAGAATACCGACAAATGAAGAACTGGTGATTGCGCTTGATACATCCGCAATTGTAAGCGAGATGAACCAGGCAGTTGCAAAATAAAAGTTTCAGAAATATTTTTCTGTTATTAATTGAGCTTGTTCATTTCTTAAATGACAGGCTCAATTCTTTCTCATTCACATAAATTTGGAAGGTGAGTTTATGGAACTGGGGTTGAAAGATAAAATTGCTCTTGTTACTGCATCAAGTAAAGGTATTGGTAAAGCTGTTGCCGAAGCATTAGTTGAAGAAGGCTGCAGGGTAGCAATCTGTTCCCGCAATAAAGAAGACCTGGTAAATGCGGCTGCTGAAATAAAACGCAAAACCAATTATGAACCGTTCTGGTGTGTCTGCGATTTAAGCAAATCAAAGGATATCGAAACTACTTTTAATACTGTTCATCAGCATTATGGAAAAATTGATATACTTGTAAACAATTGCGGTGGCCCTGTTACAGGATTTTTAAAGGAACTTGATGAACAAAGCTGGGCCGAAGCTTTTGAACAGGTTCTGATGAGTACAATAAGATTTTCTAAAATGGTTCTGCCTGAAATGATCTCACATGAATGGGGAAGAATAATCAATATCACTTCTATTTCGGTTAAACAGCCAATTGAGAACCTGATGCTGTCGAATACATTCCGCAGTGGTATTATAGGGTTTACAAAATCACTTAGTAATGAAACCGCAAAACATGGAATTACTGTTAACAGTGTTGCCCCGGGTCACACACTCACCAGAAGAGCTTATGAACTTGCTGTGAGTAAAGCTAAACTTACCGGAAAATCGCACGAGGAAGTGCTTGCAGATATGGCAAAACAAATTCCTATGAATCGTTTAGCAGCCCCGGAAGAGATCGCTGCACTTGTTACTTTCCTTGCATCGATAAAAGCAGGATACATTACGGGTACTACAATTCATGTTGACGGCGGATTTGTTAAGTCTGTGATGTAAAATTATCAGGGCTTTTGAATATCGAATATCGAACAAGGAATTTTGAATGATGAAGTTTTAAAATATAAATTCACCTATGACACTTTTTCCTCATAGATAGAGGACATTAAATGAAACAACAAATTGAACTAGTAATACCTCCTGAGAAAATTGGTAATCGAGATTACCAAAGATTGTCAGCTTCCCAAAAACTAAAAATAACGTCTGAAGATATAACCGCGGTTGTTCCAATTAAACGATCGATAGACGCACGCAGAAAAGAGCCTGTTTATCGTGTTCTCGTTGATGTCTATGTAAATGAAGAACCTGTAACATCTGAACGGGTGTTTGATTATAAAAATGTTGAAAAAAGTAAAAGTGTAATTATTGTGGGCAGCGGTCCAGCCGGATTGTTTGCCGCTTTAAAACTTATTGAACTCGGAATAAAACCGATCATCATCGAACGCGGAAAAGATGTACAAAGCAGAAGACGTGATCTTCGTGCAATACAGCAGGAAAGTTTAGTTAATCCTGATTCCAATTATTGTTTTGGTGAAGGCGGTGCCGGAACTTACAGCGACGGCAAACTTTATACACGCTCAAACAAACGCGGAGATGTAAACAGGATACTGGATATTTTTATTAATCACGGTGCCGATACTGATATTCGGGTCGATGCTCATCCTCATATCGGCTCGAACAGACTTCCAAAGATTGTTCAGAATATTCGCGAGACGATAATTATTCACGGAGGTGAAATTCACTTTGATGAAAGAGTGAATGATTTCATAATTAAAAACTCTGAATTGAAAGGTGTAGTTACAAACACCGGAAAAGAATTTGTAGGTGAAGCAATCATACTTGCAACGGGACATTCAGCAAGAGATATATTTTATCTTCTTCATAAACATAATATCCTGATTGAGCCAAAACCATTCGCAATGGGAGTCCGCATTGAACATCCTCAAAAACTTATCGATGAAATTCAGTTTCACTCAAAAGTGAGGAATGAAAATCTTCCTGCCGCATCCTATACATTAAAATGTGAAGTCGGAGAAAGGGGAGTGTTCTCGTTTTGTATGTGTCCCGGCGGAATAATTGTTCCATCCGCAACAGCGGGTGATGAAGTCGTTGTGAACGGAATGTCATTATCAAGAAGAGATTCACCTTTTGCCAACTCAGGTTTTGTAGTTGAAGTAACAGAAAATGAATGGAAGAATTATGAATCAGAGTTTCCATTTTCAGGTTTAAAACTTCAGATGGAACTTGAACAGAAAGCTTTTTTACTTGCAGAAAAATCCCAACGAGCGCCGGCACAGAGGGTTACTGATTTTGTAAAAGGGAAAATGTCTTCGACACTCCCGGCTTCATCATACATTCCGGGATTAACATCTTCTTCACTTCATAATGAACTTCCGGAATTTATTTCATCAAGATTAAAAACAGCATTAGATATTTTTAATAAAAAGATGAGAGGATATTATTCGGAAGAAGCAATCCTCGTTGGTGTTGAATCAAGAACGAGTTCGCCTATAAGAATTCCGCGTGATAAAGAAACATTGATGCACATTAATATTAAAGGACTTTTCCCGTGCGGTGAAGGTGCAGGTTACGCCGGTGGAATTGTTTCAGCTGCTATCGATGGTGAGAATTGTGCAGAGGCGGTGAGAAAATTATTAAGCAAAAAATTATGAACTAATTCCTTGGACGCTTTTCATTACTTTACTATCACAAACTTCTTAATATCACTGAATACAGGAATGTTGTTAACACTTTTTACCATCAACTGGTAAATATACACCCCGCTTGATAAATCACTGATCCCGGATGCTTGATTCCGGATACCGGATGAATTGAACTCTACTTCATAATAACCTCCTGCCTGGTATTGATTTACTAAAACTGCTATTTGTTCTCCCTTTATGTCATATACATAGAGTTTTACATAACCCGATTCTTTTAACCTGTAACCAATGGTTGTTGATGGGTTAAACGGATTCGGATAGTTCTGATAAAGACGGTAGTCACTAATTGTAACTGGGCCGTCATTCACCGAAGTGATTTTTACCGCAATCTCTTCGCTTACTCCTGATTCATTTCCCTGGTTATCAACTGCTGTCAGTTTGTAATAAAATGTTTCAACATCCGGTGGAGTAAGATGTGAATATGCCGTATCTGTTAAACTTAAAACAAGTGTTGTGCTGTCTGCTGTAAAGTCTGCAATTGTATCCCTGAAAAGTTTATACTCACTGAAGTCTGATTCTGTGTTCCTGTTCCATTTTACTGTTATCATTGCTGAATCATAAACTGCAATTAAATTCCTTGGTGGTCTTGGGGCTAAATCCTGGTAGTTATAAACTTCTCCATACAATCCTCCATATAAACCAATGTCTATCCTGCTGCTGTCTTTGTCAATCATTGTTGGGTCACCCGCGTCTATCAATGGAGAATATTTCTGCAAATGGAAATCCAGCTCGCCTTGTGTTGTGTCATCATTCACTATCATCGGGTCAACTGATAGGTTTGTACTGTCTGGTGTAAAGTTAGAATAATTTATTGTGTTGGTGTTCCATACATTATTGTATTGAATTAACGGATTGGGTTCTGTTGAATATTTTGTAATACCTGAGTTTGTTCCGGTTACAACATTGTGCTTTGCTACATTGGGTGCAGGTCCTATTACTATTCCTGTCCCGAGGTTTCCGGTTACAAAGTTATTCTGAAGATCAATGTATGGCACCCCGTTAATACGTATTCCTTCTACTCCATTTTCTGCATATATAAGATTATTGTAAACCTTTGCTGAGTCAGATACGTATAAACTTATTCCCCATTGACCGTGTCTCATTACTATTGTATTGTGTGCAATTATAGGTCTTGCACCTCCCAGTTGGTCAATCCCTCGAATCCCAATTTCGTTTGTTTCTATATAGTTTGAATCAATTATAGGGGTGAATGAATAATTAAATCCCTCAATATGAATACCCGAACCTCCCTGATAATTATTTTGAGTAATGTAGTTTTGACGAACAATTGCATTAGAATTGAAGACATAAATTTCTACCCGGTTATCTATTATGACATTTTTATAGACTGTTGAATACAACCCTGAATATATTCCACCTATGCCATTTGTTACTTTGTTTTCTGTAATAAAATTACTACCTACTCCGTATATGCCATATGCCATATCGGAATTATGATATGGAATAATATGAAATCCTTTGAAGTGACAGCTATCCCTAACCTCTACAGCGCGATATTGAGAATTTGTAACAAGTTCCCTTGTATCAATCACACAGCTATCCATCCCCGCACCAATAAGTGACAAGCCAGGTATCATAATTACCTGCTCTTTGTAAACACCATTTGCAACATAAATAGTATCACCAAACCCAGAGATGTTAATGCACTTCTGTATGCTTTCAGCCGCAGTTTCCCAGCTTGTGTATGGCGGTGTGGAGGTGCCGGTTTTGCTAACATAACGTATCGTAGCGTGGCTAATGTATAATGTACAAGTTACAATGTACAATGAGAGGAAAAGGAGAAGAAATTTATTTGGTTTCATAAAGTTACCCGTCGGTTTATAACCACTGGTTGTAACTTAATCTTTTATAAATTGATTAGCGAGCGGAAAATAAAAAAGGCGATTCAAATCGAATCGCCTTTATTCTTAACTCATAATTCTTAATTCTAAACTACTTCAAGTACATCATCTTAATTATCTGGGTGAATGTTCTATCTGAAACTACTGATTCAGCCTGAAGTTTAACGTAATACACTCCCGATGAAAATTGATCAGCATTCCACACAACTTCCGAACGTCCTGAGGTTTTTACTCCGTCAAATAATTCAGTGACTTCTTCACCAAGTACATTGAGTATCTGGAGTTTTATCCTGCTTTCTTCAGGGAGATTAAATCTTATTGAAGTGGAAGGATTGAATGGATTCGGATAATTTTGTTCGAGTGTGTAATCCATTTTTTTCAGATCAAGATTAACAAACAGTTCTGATGAGTAAGAGAAGGTTCCGTCAAAATCTATCTGCTTAAGTCTGTAACCGACTGATCCTTTAAAATCATTATCGCCGAAATCATCTACATATTCATATGAAGAGCCGTCAGTAGTTGTTCCGTTTCCTTCAACATAACCTATCTTAGCCCAGTTGTTATTAAGGAACCGTTCGATTTCAAATCCGCGGTTGTTTGTTTCACTTGCCGTTCTCCACTTTAATACAACTGAACTTTGCACAGCATTAGCAGTGAAAGAAGTTAGTTCAACAGGAACAGATGTTATTATTTCTGATGCCTGGTTGCTATAGCCTGAGTTGTCAGTGGCATTATAGGCGAAGACTCTGTAAGTATATTGTACCGTATCATTAACACCTGCATTTGTGTAGGTATTTACATTCGCACCGACGGAATCAATCAGCACAAAACTTGTTGAAGAAGTTTTTCTTTCAATCTTAAAACCAAGTTCGTTGTTTGAATTATCATTCCAGGTTAATTGAATACTATTCGGCGGAACAGGCGTTGACTGAAGATTTGACGGAGCTACAATGGCCGCGGTTGGAACAAACCTGTAAATTTTGTCATTACTTCCTGAGAAAGCACAAACGTAAAGTTCGTTATTTTGATCAACACCAAACGAAACCGGCGACCCAGCCGCAGTTAATAATAATGTGTTAACAGCAGGATTTATTCCATCATATTCTATTGACCAAACTTTTCTTGAACCATAATCTGCATAGATATATTTACCGTAAAGTCCCGGTACATTTGGTCCGCGGT
>JAEXTA010000102.1 GCA_023453665.1 Bacteroidota bacterium
TACTTCCCAATCACCGTAAATATCTTCCCTGGGCACAATGTTTACTTTCTGGGCAAGTCTGAACTGACCTTTGTTGAAGTAAACAACTGTTTCTGATTTTTCAAAATTTACAGCGGTTGTTATTCCAAGATATTGTCTTGCTGAATTAACGGATGCCTGCAATGAAATATTTATTGTTGATAGATCGGAGGTTTCTTTAACATCGTAAGCAAGTTTATAACCGTTCATTACAAATATAACGCGGTTATTCCTGTCGATACTTACATTGATGGTGGAATTGTAAACAGGATAGTCGCCCACATACTGTGCAAAGTGAACGTGATATCCTGAACGGGTTTCCTTTGTAGTCAGATAACGAAGATCTGAAAGATCGGGTCTTATTTTTAACAATGCTGAATTATCAGCAAGATATTGTTCTGCCATTTGTTTTGGCGAAGCGTTTCTTACAGTGTAATTTGGTTTGTAAAGTGCTACCGGTACACCGGACTTCAAATCAAATCTTACATTGTTCTTTACATAGCTCTCGCCGTACACATCCGGATTAATTTCGAGCGAACTGTGACGGACAGGTTTTTGAGCTAGTGAAATGTTCACAGCGAACAGAATGATTACAAGTAAATACCTGAAAACCATAAAAGAGTTGTGATTCATCGAGAACCCCTTGTATAGTTAAATGATTGAATGTTATAATGAAATTAAATTTCGGATCAAACTTACAGATTCTTTTATACTATTATCAAGGAATTATTAAAAAATCTTTTTTTGTTGATATAGGCAGGAATGGGACAAGTTAATCAGCAGTCATAACTCTATTCAAAAGATCGACCAGAACTATTCTTTTATTTTCACTGCATCTCTTTACTCACCTGTCCGTCTTTGACGGATTAAAGATGTTATATGGCGAACTGTTATTTTATTCTTCTTTTTGATTCAGAATAATCTGAATTTTTTCTTTTACCTCTGGCAATTTATTTTTAATTGCATCCCAAAGAATTCTATAATCAACATTGAAATAATTATGAATAATTTTATCTCTCATTCCAGCAATTTTCTTCCATTCAATGTTCTTATGCTTCTTACGAAAATCCGGTGACAGGTTTTTAACTGCTTCCCCTATAATTTCAAAACTTCTGGAAAATGCTCTTGTATACATTTCATTTTCAAAGAATGCCTCAAAATCAAGACCTTCAGTTGACTTTAATAAAAATAAAATTTCATCAAGAATATGTCTTAAATATACCTCGTTATGCTTCATACCATTGAATTTCATTTTTAATATACGGAAGTATATATGGGCTTATTCCTTCTTCTGTTAAAAGATCAACCTTCTTGTTAAAAACCTTTTCTAATTCAAAAACAAGTTCAATAAAATTATCAAAAGTCTTTTCTTCGAAATCTACAAGTAAGTCAATATCACTTTTTTTTGATGCTTCATCTCTTACATAAGAACCAAACAAACCAATCTTCCTTACCTTATACTTTGTAAGTAAGTCATGATTCTTTTGAAGAATCTTAAAAATGTCTTTTGATGATAAATTCTTTTTCATATAACCTTATTTAATTTATAATAAAAATAAGAAAAGACTTCCTAATAAGACACTTTTGTTAAGCTGAAAATATAAGCAATGTAACAGCGTGTTATCCAGAACGGTTCGGGACAAGTTCTTAAACAAAATGCCGCAATTATTTTTAATTAATAAATTTCCTGTATTTATCTTTCTAAAAAAAACTTATTCATTATGACTTCTAATTGGCCGTGGAATACCCCGCTTAAATGAATTCTTAAATCCCGGCAGTTTAATATTATAGCCGTTGTTGTTATAATTTAATTCAAGACATAAAGGTACCTGGTAATAATTATACTTTGAAACGAAATATTTATCAGCAATGTAAGAACAATCTGCTTCCTTTTGAATTAAGGGATTTGTCACTATCAGAAATTCAATTGTTGCAGGATCATTAAACAAATCTGTCTGCAATCTAAATTCAACTTTTTCATTTGTATAAATCTCATATCCGTTTTTATTAAAAACTTCTGTTCGTATGTACCAGTTAAACGGATTAACTGAAGATGAATATTTCCAATAAACAGCAAAAGGCTGCGAAAAATTTTTATTACCCAGATTCTTTATCGTTAAATAAAAATCAATTGAACCGGGATTTACCATTGGCTGCGGTATGGGAAAACTTTGTACAGTGAAAGGTGGATTCACATCATATGAAATATTATCGATAATCAGGTCGGGTGCACAACTAAGACTATCAATAGTCAAATATTCTGAATTATCGTCATCATTTTTCAATACAGTGTAACCACAACCGCTATAAATAATTTCAATAAGAAGCAGTATTGAATAAATTATTTTTTTCATTGCCTTACCCTGAAAATATTTTCTGTTTAACTTTTGCCGGTCACTTTGTGAACTCTTTACTTACCTATCTAACTTTGACAGAACGAAGGTGTTTCATAACAAATCATTTATTTAAGAATTCTTTTTTTCAATTCTTTCAAAACAACCGGAATATTTTACAGAGTTTCCATTTTTATCAAAGCTTAAATAGGTAACACTAACGGTATTTCCATCATCTGAAAGCACAGCTTTTTCTTTCACACAAACCCGGCCATCTTTTTTAGCAATTCCTTCGATTGAATTTTGGTCAATCCAACGAAAAGAAACAGTATCAGCAAATGCAGTTCCGGATACCTTGTTTTCGTTACCATCAAAACTACCTGTAAGTGAAATAATCAAATGCTCATCCTTGTCATTAATTAACTCTTCTGTCATACTTACTTTTAAACCATCTGTCCTGATAGTAAGAACCTGACTTTTTGTAATCGGCGGAATATCCGACTTTGTCAAATTCAGTTTCCAGGTACCGTTAAAATCCAGTATAGACATTTTAAATTTATTTTAGATCAAGCTTGTTATGAGGATTTAATATTTATTGAAGAGCCCATTGCTGAAGCTTTTCTGTCTTTAAAAAATATAATTATGTATGCTGCTGATAGAAGAGATTCAATTAGAGTACTTGCTAAAATTCCTATGCCTGCTCTTCCGGCGGAATATTCATATATACCAAGTATTGCCAAAAGCGATAGAGTGAATGCAGCTCCAATGCTCAACGCAACTCTGACATTTGACAAACTCACAGATCTGGAAAGGAAAAAAATGATTGATAATCCAATGTAGAGTGCCCCCATTCTGCGACCAATCAATAAAACACTGTTGGTTGGTTCAATCTGCCAGCGCCCGATAATTAATGAACCAAAAAATAAATAACCGATTCCAAGCATAAACGCAATAACTGAAGTTACAAATGCCGTGATTTTGTAGTTCATAACCTCACCCTGTTTTTTACTTTTAGCAGATACAAAATGATGTGTCATCAGAAAAAGACAGGCGGCACACCAATGGATTTATTTTTCTAAAGAACTTTATTCAAAAGATCGACCCGAACTATTTTTTTCTCTTTACAGTATTGACTCTTTACTTATTAAAGATGTTATACGGGCACTTAATAATTTTTTTGAATAGAACAAAATTTGTTGGCATTTAGATTCTCTGATAATACTAATTAAATCTAAAATATTTCCCATTTTACATTTTTCGTCTACAAATAAACCGACTATAAAAGGTGGTAGCTCAGTTTTCATTCGAGTAAATAAATATTCTAATTCGACTTTAGATAGCGAAACACCGTGATTTAATGTCGAAATATTCCCTAATTCATCAACACTTATGTAAAATACTAATCTATGATTCTTTATCGTCTCCTTTGTTTGGATTTCAGGAAGATTTATATCCTTAATAAAATAGTAGAAATCATAATCAACAAAATACGGATGTAACAGGGCTACTGATGAAATAAAGCCAACTGTAAAGACAAGTAAACATAACGAGATTAAATAATTTATAAATGTATTATGTGAATTAAGATTCAACCTGCTAAATGAATGGAGACCAACAAATTCTTTCCCATAAAAGGCAAATGACGAAGTCTTTCTTTTAGGCAATTGGAAAATCAATTTATTTATCCGTATAACTATTACTTAGACCGGTTCGGCGGTTCTCAATCCGGTTGTTATTCACGAATTATTTTCTGATCTATAAACCGCTTACTTTTAACGATCATTGACTTAAACTATTTAGACAAAATTATTTAGTGCTTATTCCGTATTTAAGTCCTGGTTTATAGTTGAGAAAAATATTCTCATCTATAAACTTAATTCATATAATTCAATATTATTTTTCTCCCGAACTGCTTTCCACATACAAACATTTTCTGTACAACTGCCACAAAGCACTGCCCCGGGATTTTGATTTGTAAAAGGGGCGCATAAAAACAACAGTAACTTAAATCAAGCTTAGGCAAAACTCAAGTGGTACTGCTAAATAAGCAATCCGTCTTAAACAGATAAACACGACCTGATTATAACGAGACAGACAGGAAATATGTGCAGTCAGCAGTCTTTATTCCACGAATCACAGTATGCAAATTGTTTACTATCAATCGTTAATTGTTAACTTCTCAGATTTTCTTATTTGTTTGATTTAACTCTGTAACCGACCGAGATTATAACATCAAGATTAAAGTGTTCTGAATTCCTCTCAATTATACGACTTCCCTCTTTTTGAACTGTTCGAAATTTTCGAACAGTTGAAAATCTATTTAATTCCTTCTCTTTATAAATGCTCGAAATATGATAAGAAATGGTACTTTTTACATTACCAAACAATCTGCAAATCTGATCTTGTGTTAACCAAACAGTCTCATCCTCCAGTTTAACATCAATTTGTGTATCACCATCCGGAGTTTTATAAAGAACTATTTCGCCTTTGGGATTTTCATGTTTTAATCTGGTCATATAATTATCAAAATGAATTTTTACATATTTTGAAGTTGAACATCTTTCTTAGACTATCATTCCCGCAACAAAAAACAGAATCACCGCTACTACCGCAGCAAGCATCGCATAAGGCAATTGAGTTTTTACGTGATCGATATGATCACACGCGCTCGCCATTGAAGATACAATTGTCGTATCAGAAATTGGTGATGAATGATCGCCAAAAACACTTCCGCTTAAAACTGCTGCGACCGCGAGTGAAACATCAAATCCCATATACTGTGCGGATGGAATTGCAATGGGAATCATTATAGCAAAAGTTCCCCAGCTTGTCCCGGTTGAAAAAGAAATAAATGCAGAAGCCGCAAACAACAACGGTGCAAGCATTGACTTGTGCAAAAACATATTCACAACTGATGCAACGTACTCTCCTGTTCCCAATGTCCTGCACGTACTTCCGATTGAAAAAGCAAGCGTCATAAGTATTGCAAGCGGGATTAATCCAGCCATCCCTTTGATTGTAAGATCCATCACTTCTTTTAATGAAAATATTTTTTGAACCATAGAGATAATTGATGCAACAAATATTGCAGACATCACCGACCACAAAACCGAAGTTGAACCCGAACCCGCGGTGATATCACCATCACCTGTAATAAGAAGACTCACCGGCGTCATAACTATCATCACCGCAATTGGCATAACCATATTAAACGCTTGATGTCTTATTCCTTTTTTTGCTTTAACTGAAACAACATCTTCTGACACAAGCGGAACAGCACCGTCTGCAAGAGTCTTACCTTCGTGCTGTGATCTGTGTTCAGCTTTTTTCATAGGACCGAAATCACGATAAGTGAATGCGATGAATCCCGCAAACAATACACTCACAATTGCATAAAAATTAAGTGGAATAGTGGAAAGAAAAACTGTTACAGAATCACCTACATTTTCTTTTTCAAGAAGACTTACAACATAAGCGCCCCAGGCATTAAGAGGAATTAAAATACAAACCGGTGAAGATGTTACATCACAGAAGTACGCAAGTTTTTCGCGGGAGATTTTAAACTTTTCAAATATGGGGTGAGATACAGCGCCCGTCACTAAACACGAGATGCTTGATTCGATAAACACAAAACATCCCACAATAAAAGCTAACAGTGAAGCGCTTCTTCTTGATCTGATTAAATTCTTCCTGTGAATGAAATCTATGAATCCCTGAACTCCCCCATTTGCGTGAGTTATAGTTATCAACGAACCGACAAGCGCGCAGAAAATAACAACCTTTGTGTTGCTTTCATCCTTGAATACATCGATGAGTGATTGAATAGAGAGTGCGATACCGGTTAACACATTTCCTTCAGCTAATATTATCCAGCCCGTAAGTATTCCCACGAACAATGACAAGAATACCTGGCGCGTTTTTATTGCAAGTGCAATTGCCAGTACCGGCGGAAGAATTGAAAGCCAGTTATGTTCCATAGTTTTTTCTTTAGTTCAAGCGAAACTAAAGTTATATGATTCAATATGCAATAAAGTTTTTAGTTCAAGTAAATCTTATTTAAATTGAAATCAATAAATGAAATTAATTCCAAATCACTTTTAATGTTTCTTAGTGAACTAAGTGTCTTAGTGGTAAAATTTTTCACTACTAAGACATTAAGAACACTAAGGTTCACTAAGGTTTAAAACAAAATAATATGTCTAAAACATTTGTTATCGTTGACGCACTCGCAATAGCTTACAAATCATACTTCGCTTTCATTAACCGTCCGTTGACTAACTCTAAAGGTGAACCTGTTTCCGCAATATTCGGGTTTATGAATGCACTGTTAAAAATACTTGAAGATCATAAACCGGATTACATAGCAGTTGCATTCGATTCAAAAGAAAAAACTTTTCGTCACGAACAGTACGAACATTACAAATCATCGCGCCAAGCAATGCCTGAAGATATGATTCCACAGATCGGGAAGATCAGGGAATTTGTTGAAGTGCTTAACATCCCGGTACTTATTAAACCGGGTTATGAAGCTGATGATATTGTTGGTACTGCGGTAAAGAAAGCCGAGAAACTCGGTCTTGAATCTTTTGCAATTACTCCTGATAAAGACTACTTCCAGCTTGTAACAGATAAAGTAAAAGTAATTCGTCCCGGCAAATCTTCGGATGAACCTGTTTTGTATGACAGAGAAAAAATAAAAACTGACCTCGGTTTCGAACCTGAACAGATGATCGATTACCTTGCTCTTATTGGCGATACATCAGATGATATTCCCGGTGTAAAAGGTATTGGTGAAAAAACTGCGGTGCCGCTGATACAGGAGTTCGGTTCGATTGAAAATCTTTATGCTAATATCGATAAAGTTACTAAGGAAGGAACACGTACTAAATTAATCGCGAACAAAGAAAATGCTTTTCTATCCAAACAGCTTGCGACAATACATTGTTCGGTTCCTATGGATATTGACTTTGATAAAGCAAAATTCAAACAGCCGGACATTGATAAATTAAAACAGGTACTTCTTGAGCTGGAATTCAAAACACTTTACACAAGGTTAATGAAATTTTATAATGTAGAGTCAACACCTTCTGAAGAAAAACCTGTTTCGATTATCCAGGAAAAAATTGTTGAGGAAAAACCAGTCGTTGTTCACGACAGTAAAAGTTCAAACTATAAACTCATAACAACTGTTAAGGATGCAAAGAAGTTAGCCGCCGATCTTAACAAAACTGAATTGTTTGTCTTTGATACTGAAACCGATGGACTTGACCCGCTTACACTTAATCTTGCCGGTGCATCTTTTTCAACGAAAGCAGGTGAAGGATATTTTGTTGCCGTAAATCCGGTTTCAAAAAAGGGTGATTTATTTTCTAAGGAAGTCCAGGACAGGCTTCCTCTTACAGACTTTGTAAAAATCTTCAAGCCTGTTTTTGAAAATAAAAAGATCAAAAAAGTTTGTCAGAACGGGAAGTTTGATATTTCAGTTATGCGCAGCGCAGGTATATCGGTTGAAAATTTTTATTTCGATACTATGCTTGCAAGTTATCTTATTGATCCTGACCAGAAGCATGGTATGGATGATCTTTCGCAAAAGTATCTTAACTATAAACCAATCCCGTTAAGCGATCTTATAGGTGCAAAGAAAGATCCATCAAAAATATTTGAAGTTGATGTTAATCATTTATCAACTTACGCAAGTGAGGATGCTGATGTTACATACCAGCTTTATGAAGTTCTGAGTAAAGAAATTGAAAAAGAAAATTTACAGAAGGTCGCTTATGAAGTTGAATTCCCTCTCGCTCCTGTACTCGAAGATATGGAACGTGAAGGAATCAAAGTTGATAAAAAAACTTTAACAACTTTAAGCAAAGACCTCGAAAAATTACTCGACAGTTTTTCTAAAGAGACATTTAAATCTGCCGGTGAAGATTTTAACATTAACTCGCCCCAGCAAATGCAGAGAATTCTTTTTGATAAATTAGGGTTAGCCAAAGGTAAAAAAACAAAAACCGGGTTTTCAACTGATGCGCGTTCACTTGAAAACTTAAGAGGTGAACACGAAATAATTGAACATATACTTGAATTCAGGCAGGTTCAAAAATTAAAATCAACTTACACTGATGCACTCGCCGGACTTATTCATCCATCAACAGGAAGAATACACACAAACTTTAACCAGACAGTTGCTTCAACGGGAAGATTGTCAAGTGTTAATCCTAATCTTCAGAATATTCCAATAAGAACTGAACGAGGTAAAGAAATCAGGAAAGCCTTCGTGCCGAGAGATAAAGATCACCTTATCATCAGCGCAGATTATAGTCAGATTGAGTTGCGAATAATGGCGAGCATCTGCGGCGATGAAGGTTTAACGAAAGCATTTAAGAAAGGCGAAGACATTCACAGAAGCACTGCGGCACTTGTTTTCCAGGTTGATCCGAAAGACGTAACAGCAGACATGAGACGTAAAGCGAAGGAAGTCAACTTCGGAATTTTATATGGCATTGGTTCATTCGGCTTGAAGACTCGTCTTGGTGTTTCTCAATCTCACGCAAAAGAAATTATTGATACTTACTTCGGTACTTTCAAACGTGTTAAAAATTTTATGGATGATTCGGTACGAAACGCGCGCGATAAAGGTTATGCAGAAACTATCATCGGACGGAGAAGATTCCTGAAAAACATCAACAGCAACAACCGTGTACTTCGTCAGTTTGAAGAGCGTGTCGCTATAAATATGCCAATACAAGGAACCGCTGCTGATATGATAAAACTCGCGATGATAAAAATTCACGCAGCTTTAGAGAAGAAAAAATTCAAAACAAAAATGGTACTGCAGGTACATGATGAATTGTTGTTCGATGCACCGAAAAATGAAATAGATGATGTTCAGCCGTTAATAAAAGAACTTATGGAAAAAGCACTTCCAATGAATGTTCCAATTCTTGTTGAAACAGGAGTTGGTGACAACTGGCTGGATGCACATTGAAAAATGTACAAGAACAATTTAGAATTTACAATCATCCGGATCAGGCATTTGTCTAAGTCTTTTTTGGTCAACCTGAACTTGTTTCAGGTTCTCCTTGCTGGTAAAAACTCATTTGAAGATTCTAAAACAAGTTCGGAATAGCAGCCGTGCAACTGCTTGTGGATTCAAACAAGGTAATTATTTGGGGAAGATTAGTCTAAGATGAAGATTGAAAAGTCTAACATAAAAAAAATACTTTGTATTAAACCGCGTGGTATCGGGGATATAATCCTATCGACAATTATTCTGGAAAATCTTCATCAACACTTTCAAGATGTTAAGATAGATTACCTCACTGAAACATTCGCAAAAGATTCATTGATAAATCATCCGCTTGTAAACGAAGTTTTGACAATGGGTAAAACCGAATTCCCGTTAAAAGTCGCACTCCGTCTTCGTAAGAAAAAATATGATATGGTGATTGATCTTTGGTCTAATCCACGCAGTGCGCAAATTACTTTTCTTTCAGGCGCTATATACAGAGTTGGTTTTGCGTACCGCGGACGAAAATACGCTTACAACATTCTCGCAACTTCCGGAAGAGGCGATTCTCATTCAGCAGAACATAATCTTGAAGTTCTTAAGCCAATTGATGTGCCTGTCATTTCTAAAAAAGTAACATATCATCTATCTCCTGCTGATAAAGAATTTGGTAGAACTTTTTTTACAAATACAATCGAAACAAACGAAAGTGTTGTTGGGATTATTCCCGCAGGCGGCTGGGCGTCCAAAAGATGCGATGCGGAGAAGTGGATAGAAATCTGTAAAGCTTTAGATAAAAAATATAAATGCAAATTTTTGATTCTGTGGGGACCCGGTGATGAAGTTGACACTGAAAAAATAATTTCCGCATTAGGTTCACAAGCTATTAAAGCGCCTGAAACTCCGCTTAATAAAATGGCGTCATTGATAAACGAATGTGAAATCGTTTTAGCAAATGATTCAGGACCAATGCACATTTCTGCTGCATTGGGTAAATCAACCTTGGGAATTTTTGGTCCGACAAATCCCAAAAACCACGGACCATATTCCGAAAATTCTGATTATGTGATTAAGAATGATCTGTTTTGTATTATTTGCAATAAGCTTGAGTGCCCTTATAATCACGAATGTATGAAGGAACTGGATGTAAATAAAGTTCTTCAAAAGTTAGAAATGATAAGTAACAGTAAATTGAAAGTACGATAGTCTATTTCGCAGTTACCGCATCGAGAAAATTCAGTAAAGATTCAGAATAGTTTTTTAACAAATAATTTTCCATCACGTCGTTGTAAGCTCTTGCAGCATATTCTCCTGCCAAGAATTTATCCTCTGAAAGTTTTACGATTGCATCCTTTAATTGATCGGGTTTGTTGATATCGAATAATAGTCCGTTCCGTTTATCAGATATAAATTCATTAGTACCGGGAATATTTGAAGCGATTATCGGAAGCCTTGCTGCACCTGCCTCAAGTAATGCCAACGAAAAACCTTCGGATCTTGAAGTAAGAAGAAAAATATCCATGGCGTTGTAATATTCCCACACATTTTCAACATAGCCGGGCATTATCAATTTTTCTTTCGGGATATAAAATGAGGAGGCGAAATCAATAACTTTATTCTTATCACTTTCAGGTATTCCGATTAGTAACAGAATAAATTTATCGTCAAGTTCTTTTATAGCTTCAAATAGAATATCAAATCCCTTTCGCTCCTTATGAAACCATGTTGACATTCCAAGAACGATTTTATCTTTTAAATTCAGACTCTCACGGATTTTTTCTCCTGAAATTGCAGAAAAGTTCTCAGGTAAAGTGATAGAATTTCTAATGACTTTCACTTTACTTTGTTTAATACCTGATGAGGTAAGACTATCTGCAACACCCTGACTGCAGGCTATGAGATAGTCATAATACCTGTTATAAATAAATGGACCTATGATAGGAACAGTCTTACTAATGTTATGCCTGTAACCGATATTTATGAATGAATTTTTGAATTTACGTTTTAATTCAATTCCAATTTTTCTGTCAAGTGAATGATGTGAAATCACGATATCGGGTCGTTCTGATTCAAATATTGGCAGGATCTTCTTAAATGTTTCACTGAATTTTTGATTTGAATCAATTGAATGAACTATAAGTTTGTCTTCTCTGGCTCTTTTTTCAGTAAGGGAATTTTCAGACACAAACAGATGTACAATGTGACCGGCATTAATTAATAACCTTGAACTTACCAGTGCTACTTTAGAACTGCCTGCATAACCATCTCCAAAACTGAATTGAAAAATCAACATAAAAAATTAAAGGATTAACGTTAAAAAATTGTTTGTTATATTTCGGACGTTAAAAAGTATCAGAAACAAATTTTAAATCAAAATTATATATATGATTAAAGAGATTCCATCCTGTAAAAGATTTAATGGTTACAAACCATGCTTTCCTGATCATGACTGCTGGCAAGATGGATGTAAAGAAAGCCTTCCAATAGGAACTAAAATACTAATTATAAATCTTGACGCGATGGGTGACGTGTTGATGACCACAGCACAGTTGGTTTCACTAAAAAGGAAATTTCCTGTTTCAACAATTCATTGGGTTACTCTCAAAGTTGCTGCTCCACTGCTCCTTTATAATGATTATGTAGATCAAGTATTTATTTACGACGCTGAAACAATATCGATCCTATCTCAAATCAAATATGATTATGTAATGAATGTTGATAAATCACAACGCTCCTGCGCTCTTCTAAATAGTATAAATTCGGTTTACAAAATGGGATTTGGGCTTAATGCAGATGGGAAAATAATCCCGGTAAATGATGGTTCTTCATATAATTATGAACTTGGAATGAATAATCATCTCAAGTTTAAAATAAACCAACGAACAGGTCAGGAATACCTGGCTGAAACATTTGAAGTTGATTATTCAAGAAATGAATATGTATTTAAGTTCTCAGACCAGGAATTAAAATATATTGAAGACTATAAAAAATCGGTTGGAATAAAACCTGAGGATAAAATAATCGGGTTTAATACTGGCTGCTCCGAGTTGTTCCCCAATAAAAAAATGACTGTGGATCAACATGTCTTGCTAATCAGGAGCCTGTTGGAGAAGGATATTTACAAAGTTGTTTTACTAGGCGGACCGGAAGACACAACTAGAAACAACGAAATTTATTCTCATTTTGAAGGAAGAATAATAAATACTCCAACCACAGGCGGGGTGAGAAAAGGTGCTTGTTACGAAGCTATTCCAGATATTGTAATTACAGGAGATTCATTTGGGATGCATCTGGCCATTGCACTTAAAAAGTATGTGATAGCCTGGTTTGGATTAAGCTGCTGGACAGAAATCGATATATATAACAGAGGCGTTAAACTTTTTCAAGCTGATCTGGAATGCTCACCTTGTTGGAAAAAACAGTGCCCATTTGATTTAGAATGTATTAAGATGATTGATCTCGACAGGATCTTGGAAGAAATCGAAAAATATTATACCTCATTTGTTAAATAATACAATTTAATCTTCTATCATATTCATAAATGATAAGCATATAATATTACAAAACATACATTTAATTCCATCAGTTAATGAAATCTATTGAAAGAAAAAGCCCGTCAAAAATAAATATTGGATTATACATTAAGGAAAAACGTAAAGATGGGTTTCACAATATTGAAACAATATTTTATCCCATAAAACTTTCTGATACAATAAGGATACTTGAATCTACGGAAAAAAGTTTTACTTCGAATGATAAAGAACTCGAACAGAATGAATCTAACCTGATTCTGAAAGCCAAAAATCTGATGGAATCCAAAATTGGCAATAGATTAAAATGCTCTTTCCATTTAGAAAAAAAAATTCCTATAGGAGCAGGTTTGGGGGGCGGCAGCTCAAATGCTGCTACTACGATTTTCCTAATTAATGATTTTTTTAATCTTCATTTATCTCATGATACGATCAAAGCTATTGCAGTCGAACTCGGGTCTGATGTTCCGTTTTTTCTAAACCCAGTACCAAGTATTGGAACTTCAAGAGGTGAAGTATTAACTCCGGTTGATATCCTGATTAATGATCCCATATTGCTTGTTAATCCAGGGATCAACGTTTCAACAAAATGGGCTTATGAAAATGTAATCCCGAATAATGACAATTCAATTCTAAATTTAATAAATCAAAAACCATTTGAGGACTACGTTAAATCCCTAACTAATGATTTTGAGAAATCAGTTTTTACAAAATATCCTTTGATAAAGGTTATAAAAGAATATTTGATTTCGGAAGGAGCATATTATGCTTCAATGAGCGGAAGTGGTTCGTCAGTTTTCGGAATGTTTAAGGATATAAATCAAGTAAATAAAGCATGTGCTGAATTGAGTAAAAAGTATTTCACTTTCTTAAATATTTAGCTATTCTTTACAGAATGTAACACTGGCTAACTTAATCAGAACAAAGTTTAGATAAGAACATTTTCAGTCAATTCTAAATAACCTTTTGTCGAATGTATTTTTATCAGACCACCAATTGGTAAAGTCATGTTATCTTTGATATGTCCATGTTTGAGATTGTAATGAACTGGTATTTTCGAGCTATTAAAATAATCCTGCATAACTTCTCCAAGAGTTAAAGTTCTTTTAGAATAATCATGTTCATGGCAATCGATAAATGCTCCCAGTAAAATAGCTTTGCTTCCTGTAAAAACCTTATTCAATCTTAATTGGTTAAACATCCTGTCGACTCTGTAAGGATACTCCCCTATTTCTTCGATAAATAAAATTTTGTCCTTAGTATTTGGGAAATAATCTGTTCCGATCAGACTAATAATGTTTGAAAGATTTCCGCCAATTAAACGGGCTTTAACATCACCTTTAATTATGGGAAATATTTTTTCACCATCTGGTTGGACTAGTTTACCGATTTTTTTATTTGTTGTTAAAACTTTCCAAAATTGTTCTTCTGCAAATGGGCTTATCTCATCGGAAAAATCCACGGCCGGCATTGGTCCGGCAAAGGTAAGTAAACTGCTCTTTGTCAGTAAAGCAAAATGAAGCTGTGTTATATCGCTGTACCCGACAAATATTTTGGGATTATTTTTGATAATTCGGTAATCAATTTTATCAAGAATTCTTCCCGAACCATAACCACCTCTTGCACAGAATACTGCTTTAACTGTTTTTGATTTAAACATATAGTGAAGATCATTTAGTCTTTCTTCATCCGAACCAGCGAGATACCCCCGGGATTTTCCAATGTTTGGACCTAATTCAACTTTATAGCCTAATCCTTCAAAATATTTTGTGCTTTTTTCAATTTTACTAAAATCATCCGGAGTGGATGCAGGCGTTATTATTCCAATAACGTCTCCTTTAAGTAATCTCTTTGGTTTGATGATTTTCATTTTCGTCGTAAATTGTTTATTGAAAGTGCCGTGAATTTAATGATTCATAGTTTATATCACAAAATATTTTTTATAAACAAATAACAGCATATTTTAATCAAACATTAGAAGCTGAATTATGAACGAAATTCTATCAGAAAAAATTAAAAAGATCAAACTGGTACTGACTGATAATGACGGAGTATTGACAGACACAGGTGTTTATTATTCTGCAGAAGGTGAAGAATTCAAGAGGTTTTCAATTCGTGATGGTATGGGTGTGGAAAGACTAAGAAAAATACTAAATATTCAAACCGGAATAATCACTGGTGAAGTATCAGGGTCTGTTCAAAAAAGAGCTGAGAAATTGAATATAACTGAACTGCATTTAGGTATTAAGGATAAATTGAAATTGCTTGAAGAAATTCTTTTCACTCATCAGTTAAGTGCAGAGGAGATTGCTTTTATTGGTGATGATGTTAACGACATAGAAATAATTAAAAATGTAGGATTAAGTGCGTGTCCTGCAGATGCAATTGATGAAGTTAGAAACATCGTAGATTATACTTGTACTAAAAATGGTGGTAACGGGGCGTTTCGCGAGTTTGCTGAATTAATTATATCAATCAAGACAGCAGGTAATTAACTGCATCTATTTATCGTTCAAGTAATTCTTCTATTTCCAGAATTTCAATCAGTTCATAATTCTTGAATGAAATATTTAGTATGCTATTGTCGTCGCAGCGAACGGTAATTTTGTCAGTTAATACATTCACTATCTGACCTGTTATAAATTCTTTTGCAGCAATAGTTGGATCGGGAAACGAATACTTAATTTTGTCGCCTGTTTTCATTTATACCTCAATAGTTTTCAAGTTTATGTGATTTATAAATCAACTCGTACTCCAAAAGCCATTCGCTATCGGAATCATTTTTTTGCTGAGCAGCAAAAATTTTATTTTCACTTCTCAAGTCAGCAGAGCTTTTTTCATTACATAGTTTCATCCAGAAAAAATACTCTTCGGGGTCAACTATATCTTCAATCATATAGTCCATAACGAACTCCTGTATAAAATGATTTTTGATTTATCCGTGATAAATATATAAATGAGATTTTAATGTAAGGTTAAGAAATTGTTATTTTGATATGAAATTATCATTAATAAAAAAGGGCGTCAGTTAAGAACGCCCTTAGTCGAAGGATTAAGAGAGAGCAAAAATTATTTTAACAACGTCATTTTCTTAGAGATACTTACATTGTTCGTTTCAAGTTTATAGATATACAATCCACTTGAAAGATTTTCAGCATTCCAGGTAGCCTCATAAGTTCCTGCATTTCGGAAACCATTAACCAATACTTCTATTTCCTGACCGAGTATATTGTAAACCGAAAGTTTTACAACTGCACTTTCGGGAAGTGAAAAACTAATTCGTGTCGATGGATTAAATGGATTTGGAAAATTTTGTGCTAAACTAAAATCAGCTGGTATTAAATCTGAAATTTGATTTTCGTTAACACTTGTAACGCCGGTCTGTGATAATGCTGTCCAGCCATTTGTCCATAACGGTGCATTAGGATCGAAAGCACCATAATAAGTTGTAGTTGTAAAGTATGGATCTGTCGGAGTTATAGCGCCACTTCCTGCAGGACCGTATGCATTTGGTCTTGGATCTAAGTTTCCATCTGTTGTTCTGCTGATACTTGATATTTGTGGATCAACTATCTGATTATTGTTTGCAGGATTTGTAAAATACGTGCGTACAAATTCCTGGGGAATTAAATTTTCAATTGCTGTACCGGCTCCGAAATTCCACCAGATGTTATTGTTTAACACAAGATCACCCTGTTCTAATCTTTCGCGGCTATCGATTCCACTTGCTAAATCTTCAACAGTAACAATTCTTCCGCCATTAGCGCCATTATATTCTGTTATAATGCTGTTATAATATTTACCACCTGCATTATCTCTGAATATTAAAGCTTCAGCGCCATCTCCTTGTGGTGTAGCTGTTGAACCAGCACCAATATATGTTGCATTGTAGAACACCGGTATTGCAAAGGGTTGTAAATCTTCAGGAGTTGTGCCGCCATCATGTTCACCAATTCTTCCGCCACCATCAGCAGGATCCTGAATAACAAATAAAAACTGATTTTTTCCTCTCCAGCCTTCATCGTAATCCATTCCATCGTCACCGCAAAAGGCTGCTACAAGATATTTCGTATTCACTGTACCTCCGAACCACTCGTATCCGTCATCCAAATTTGCATAAACTTCTATATGTTCAATAGTTGTTGCGCTTCCAACCGCACCAAATGTTAAACCATTAATTTCATTACCCGAACCGATTTCATTTCCACCGTGACGAATAGATACATAAGTCATAGTTCCTGAGTTATCATTATCGTTCGGAGTAGAACCCCCACCATAAGCTCCTCTTGGTTCAGTTGAAGGGATACCTTCAATCTGACCAACACCTGATGTTGTATTTATACTTGCTTTACCGAGTAATAAAACTCCGCCCCATAATCCCCTATCAGAAAATGTAAGGTCATTTGGATCGCTCAAGTCATCTGATTCTGCTGTAAAAATAATTGGATTAGCCGCGGTGCCAGTTGCAAATATTTGTCCGCCTTGTGCAATTATTAAAGCACTTGCACCATTTTCAGGGTTTGTCGGAAGTTCTTTTCCTTTAATTACCGTTCCTTCAGCAATGTTAAGAACTGAACCTTCCTCAACAAATACAAAACCATCTAATAAATAAATATTATCGGCAGTCATATTATATGTTTGTCCGGGTAAAATATCATTATCAGTAACAGTAATGATATTCTGTGCGAGTGTAAGTGATGATACTATCATACATAAAAAAAGTATTTTGAACTTGAAAAGCATTTAGCCTCCTTAATGTTTATTATGAATTAATTTAAACTATAACCAATGCCGAGTGATATTGATGTGCCTGATTTGTATTCGGCACGTATATATTCAGCGCCTTTATATTCATGTGTAAGTTTGTATGCTGAGTTAAGAATATTTTTAATTGATAACCTTAGATTGAAGTTTGTAAACAAATTTTGTGAAGCTACAAAATCAAGCATAGGTTTTGATTTTTCAAAAATGTCTGGTGTACCCCCAATGCTTATCTCAGCCAGTCTATCCCCGAATACGTTATAAAAAATTGAAGCAGTAGTTCCGCTCGTTGAATTATAATAACTCAATTCCAGGTTCACTAAATAGGGAGATTGCCCTTGCAACTGCCTGGTGCTTTCTGCATTTGGATCATTCTGTCTGATTACTGCTAATTCACCTTCAGATATGTTTACGCGGGAATTTATAAATGAAATATTCGTACCAACACTAAAGTCTCGTAATTCATTCAGCACTTCATCCAGACTTTTTCTGAACTCAAACTCAACACCATATACATCTGCTTTGTCAATATTTTCATAATATATCTCACCACCCTCAGAAGCATATTGAACATTTATCACGCGTTCTATCGGGTTTTTGAATTGTTTATAGAAACCGCTTACTGCAAATATTTCTCCTGGTCTTAAAAACCATTCCCATCTTAAATCATAATTATCGATCAGTGTTCTCTTTAAATCGGGATTACCAAGAAATGTAAAATCACCTACGAAATTAAAATTAGCATAAGGCGCTTTTTCTCTGAAGTTGGGACGAGCTAATGTTTTACCGTAAGAAGAACGGATATTCATATTCTCAGTTATTTGATATATCAAACTGACTGCGGGAAGTAAATCTTTATCATCTAAAAAACCTTTTTCATTTTTACCATAGACTTCCATTTTTGAAATTTCATACCTTGCGCCGCCAATGAAGCGGAATGAACTTGTGATTGGCAGTTCAAACATTGCATACCATGCCGCTACTTTTTCATAACCATTGTAGTTACCACCAAGCGGGTCAGGCACTTCAGAAATATAATTACCAAATGTGTAACGGTTATTTGTTGAATCGTAACTTACTATACCTACATTCTCCGCCGCGAAGAAAGAATCAGGGTCACCGCTATATCTTACCGCTCCTAAATTGTATTCAAATCTTCTTTCGTTAAAAACTCTTTCCTTTTCATTAAAGGCTCCGCCTGTTTTGAATTTTGCTTCACTATTTTCCCAGACATAAAACGGAAGTGTAAAATCAAGATTAACACCTTTACCATCTTCATTCATATTCCTGAAATATCTTGATGGTAATGCATAGTTTCCCCTGTTGATACTGTAATTCATATTCAGATTATTGTAGTGGTTGGTAAAATATCTTGCATCAGGTTCATCCTGAGAAGTTTTTGATATTGAACCTGACCAGCTTATACCTAAACCATATAACTCATCAAAAAGATGTTTACCATGAAACTGGTATGACTGCAGATTTCTTTCTGTATAACTGAGAACCCTTGTCTCTAAAATTGCGTTTGGTGCATCATTAAATTGTTCAAGCCACCTTCCTTCTAAAAATCTTGCAGTGGACTGTCCGCTTTGTGTGTAAACAACATCAACACCAACCTGGTGCTTTGGGTGAGGTTTTAAGTTGAATGTAATTAAACCGCCCCAGTTAACTTCATCAGTTCCTTTTGAATCTTTTAAAAGTTGAAGTTCATCAAGTGTTTCTATCGTATTAACATTTCCGGTGAGTTTCCATCTGCCTGATGTACCATTTTCATAAAAAGAATAATTTCTGTTGTAAGAATAACTGCCAAGGAAACCTAAAGGCATTTCAAACAATTGGGTTTGATCACCAATTGATAATGAATAACTTTGATTAATAGGAGCAGTTCCTTTTTTCGGACTCATTTCAGGAAAAAAAGATTTTGATATTTCATCTAACAATTTTGCTTGCTCAGTATTTGTTCGTGCAGTTGTAACGCTTGGTATCACCAAATCAGGGTTGTTAAGAATATCAGGTATTTTTCTGCTGCCATCATCAGAGCCTAACCAATCAGAGCCGCCTCCGTTATATGTAAGAAAGTTTTTATTAAACGTGGAAGAAGTATTATATGATGAAGAACCCGACAACTTTAAGGTAAATTGTTCAGGATATGATTTGGTTCCAATGTCAACTATTCCGCCGGAAAAATTTCCCGGTTTATCAGGAGTAAAAGATTTTACTGTAACAATGTTGTCGAGAATTCCAGTTGGGAATAAATCCATATTAAAAGATTTTTTATCCGGATCGGCACTCGGGAGTTCAGTACCATTTATATGAGTGCTGGAGTAACGTTCACCTAAGCCTCTGATATAAACATATTTTCCACCTACAACCGAAGCACCTGTAACTTTAGTCATTGCATCACCTGCATTACTGCTTCCGCTTCGTGATATTAATTCAGAACTAATTGCATCACTGACTGAATTTGATTTCTGCCTGTCCTTCAACAGACTCGCTTCATTATTAAGAATCATTCTTGCAGTTACAACAACTTCTTCGGTTTCAATTGCCTCAGAAACCAGAACCAGGTCAAGTTTAACCAGCTCTGTATTTTTTATTTCGACATTCGTTACTGTCATCTTTGTGTAACCTATCATCGATCCTATAAGATTGTAAGTACCTGCTGGTATATTTGCAATCCTGTAGTTTCCGTTTATATCGGAAGCAGCACCTATTGTGGTTCCTTCAAGCAGAATGTTTGCCCCGATTAGCGGTTCACCATTTTGTTTATCAACTATGGTTCCTATAATTGTGCCTGTTTCCTGAGCAAGTGAGTTGAAGGTGAATAAAAGTATTAGTATTAGTGTTTTATCAAAAAAACCATTCAACAAACTGGTTCCTTTCTGACAGTTCAAAATGAAACTGATGAATTTATTCATCTCTCTTTCTCCGACATTTTAAAATAGATTATTTCTTCGACGGGTTAAACTTAATTGTACAATGTTAAGGGAATGTTAAGGGGATGTTATGTGTGTGTTAAGGATCGCTTAGAAGTCAACTCAAATACAAATTAAATATGGATGTACATCTCTAAATTTAGATGGTCAGTAAATAATAAATATCGGGATCTGAAAGTCAGAAAATCAGTAAAGTCATATAAAACTGAAATTACGGGTTTCATAAGGATCCTTTCTGTTCCGAAGTCGTATTCCTTCTTATAACTTCCAAGATATGAAGGATTAAGAATGCCTGGAACATAATACTGATCATTTCGTTCAACGTAATAACTGAAAGTGGTTTTAGAATATGTTATATCGAGGCCTGCGTCAATATATAGTTTACGGTAAGCATAAAAGACAGGTGTAAATATTTGAGCTGAGATCGTTGTGTTTTTAAAATTATCGACCGATTTAAATTTGTATTGAGTATCAATCCTGTACCCGATAATTCCCGAATCAACTCTTATTACATACATAGTATTAATTGTATCGGGCATATCTGATGTTAATTCAGCCTTTCCGGAAAGTAAAACTATGTTTATTCCTAATCCTATATAAGAAAAAGGACTTTTTAGTTTTTTAAGTTGTTGCTTGTAAGTAATACCGGCATGAAAAGGATAACCGAAATCATTTATAATTTCTGAGTTGAACTTAATATTTACTACTGATGAAAGTTTTTCATCGAACATAAAATGATATTTGTTTCGGTAAACCGCCGAGGATACACCAATGTTCACACCTATATTTGAACTCTCGCAATATTCATCTATAAGCATTAGTTTAAGATATTCATAAGCATTGATGTCAGCCTGTTTTGTGATTTCTTTTCCATAGCTATTTTTGAAAACAGATAGATTACGCAAAGCCTTTTCAATTTTGCGTTGTCTTGTAGCGTTATCAAATAATGTATAATTTTGAACATCTTCTGAAAGTCTGGCGTAGATAGGCGTTATCATATCTTCAAGTAAAGTTTTATAGTCGAATTCTTTTTGATACGAAAGCGAAGAATCCTCATTTATATATTTTACCGCACAGTACCTTATAAAATTTAGATCAATATCATTATTCAGCCTGCTGATTATAGTACTATCATACTTAACTTCATATCGGCTATCATTTAACAACGCTGATATTTTATTAGGCAGTATTGTTGATGGCACAGTTTCCCATGCTTCATCAGTTTCCCTCTTAAGCCAATCATTTCTTCTGTTTAACGCTTGTATAGTTTCTGAGCGAAGAAGGTTGTAATAATTGGAATCCGGATTTGTGATTGATTTGATGAACTTCTTATCCAGATATTTGAGGTAGTAACCTATGAGTGAAGGATCCAGATTTGAATAATAATCATATTCATCAGCTTCTCTAGAATAATCTACTTTGCTGTTTAATACATTGTATGGCAATTCCATTTTAAAAAGATCTATTGCTCTTTGAGCAAATAAATACTGTGAAGAGAAGATTAGGATTTGGATTAAAATAAATTTCATTTTACCAGCTCACTCAGTTTTCTTTAATTAAAGAAGTTGATTCCATATTATGTAAATAACACAATACTCAGTAAATATTCTTAAAGGTGCACAAAAACTTCAAAATTCATATTGTCAATGACTGTTAGTAATCGTGATTTAATTGATATATAATCCCACAAATCATACGTTACAGTTATGGTTGGGTAAAATGAATGACGAGTTGTCTCATATTCATAATA
>JAEXTA010000103.1 GCA_023453665.1 Bacteroidota bacterium
CTTCAATAGTTCCGCCTGTCATACACGAAATGAGGAAAGGAAAATTAATTTTCTTTGTAAAGAATTTAGACTTAAAATTTATTTTAGAGAGTTCAGTTTCAGTTGAAGCGAAATGCAGGAATTCATAATTATCAAACCCGTTGGATTTATTCTTAAAGGCAACATCATCAGTCAAACATAAATCAATATGTTCCTGCTTTCGTTTTGATGTTAAATCGGGATTCTCCGTCATGTGAGTCCGGTTTTTTGCTTTAAAGTTAGTTGTAAAACCTGTTTGCAAGATATTAAATTTTATTTGAAAATTCCCCTGTTGAACAGCAGTTGCAGGCATTATTTAGAAAATATTTTAATTACTTCATCTTTAACAAACAACTTATCAACTTTAACAAGACCTCTCAGTGAATTAGTTAGAAAAAGATTATCTGAATTTTTCAGATCATCAAGCGTCATGGATTTTTCGATAACATTTCCTTTAACATTCATTTGATATGCACGGTATATACCATCAAGTAATCCGTCTGACAATGGCGGTGTGAACCAGGTATCATCCTTAACTACGAAAATGTTGGTGATCGAACCTTCAGTAACTTTCTGTTTCTCATTTAAAAAAATCACATCAAAAAATCCTTTTTGCTGATAGTGAAGATATTCCTCATTGTAAAGTTTCCTGTCTGTAGTTTTGAAATATTGAAAGCAACTATTGCTATCTGTCTTTTTATCTGATAGGATTATATTGATCTCACCGTTATATTTTTCAAATGGTTCTATCGAATAATTGATCATTCCCCATTTAGTCAATTTCAGTTTTAACCTGTATAACAATTGGGGATCACATTTGTCAGTAATATCTTTACACAAAGCACGGATCCTCATTTCATTAAAATCAAAGAGGAAAAAATCACATGCTGAATGCAATCGCTCCAGATGTTCATTTAATAAATGGATAGAACACTCCTTTACAAGCATTGTTTCAAATAATTCAAAATAATTTTGAGGTTCAGTAAGGAATGTGCTTTTAAGAAGTGTTTCCTCGTACTCTTTTTCAGGATCGCTATCCCAAACAATGCCTGCCCCTATACCGATTTCACCCTTTCCCTGTGCTTTATCAATTTCGATGGTTCTTATAACTACATTAAATATATTTTTATCTTTTGTAACCAACCCGATTGAGCCTGTATATAAACCTCTTGATTCAGTTTCAAGTTGATCAATAATTTCCATCGTCCGAATTTTAGGTGCGCCTGTTATTGAACCGCAAGGAAAAATATTCTTAAAAATATCTGAAAGTTTAACTTCGGGTCTTATTGTTGAACTGATTGAAGAAGTCATCTGAAAAAGCGATTCATATTTTTCAATTTCAAATAGTGAATCAACTTTTACAGAACCGAATTCACTTATACGACCAAGATCGTTGCGAAGAAGATCAACTATCATAACATTTTCGGCTTTATTCTTCTCGCTGTTCTTCAATTCCATTGATGAAGCAAAATCGCCACTTAAATTATTTGATCTTTTAATTGTCCCTTTCATCGGGCGGGCTTGTATTCTGTTACCCGATACTTCAAAAAATAATTCAGGTGATGAACACATAATAAATTTATCGCCGGCGTTTATAAAAGCTGAATACTTTGCAGACTGATTAAACATCATTGACTTAAACAATTCAGAGCATGAACCCTTAAAATCAAACCTCCCTTTGATTGTATAGTTTACCTGGTATGTGTCGCCGGCTGCTATAAATTTCCTAATCTCACCAACATCATTTATAAATTTTTCTTTAGTAGTGTTTAGTGAAAAATTATTTACGTCAAATGAATCATCTTGCGGAAGGTTGAATACTATATCTTTACTTTTGATAGTGTTTACATTCTCATTATCAAATAAACAAAATGTTGCCTGCGGGGTCTTATTTTTTTTAATCAACGGGTTTAGTTTTTTTTCAAAGAAAAAGCCGCATTCGTAGTTGATAAAACAATAAGCTGCGTCGGAGTGTTGGATCTCATTGAAACATTGTTCCAAATCATTCAGATCAAAAGCTGTTAAAATTTTATTTGGTGAATTAAATATAAAACTTACTGCATCAGTATAAATTCCCGGTGTGAAGAAAAAAGCCGAATAAGTTTTAGCTTCTATATCTTTTAGTATGTCATCCAGTTGAATCAAAAAAAGTCCTTAATGTTTGAAAATAAAATAAAGAATTTTATAACCTTTTAACTATTTTTGAATAAACAGAATGAAAATCTTTTTGGTGAATTATGAATAAACCCCGTCTATCTTTCTGGCAAATCTGGAATATGAGTTTCGGATTTCTTGGTATCCAGTTCGGATTCGCTCTTCAAAATGCAAATGTCAGCAGAATTTTTGAAACGCTTGGCGCAAGTATCGATGCCATTCCGATACTATGGATAGCTGCTCCTGTAACCGGTCTGATTGTGCAGCCGATCATAGGACATATGAGTGATAAGACCTGGAACCGGTTGGGAAGAAGACGACCATATTTTCTAACAGGGGCTTTGTTAGCATCAACGGCAATTATATTTATGCCTAACTCACCAACATTGTGGGTTGCGGCTGGAATGTTATGGATTATGGATGCATCAATAAATATTTCAATGGAGCCATTCAGAGCTTTTGTCGGTGATATGCTTCCTTCCGAACAAAGAACAATCGGGTTTTCAATGCAGAGTTTTTTTATCGGTATCGGAGCGATTGTTGCTTCTGCGCTTCCTTATATGATGACGAACTGGATTGGAATATCTAACACTGCAAATCCGGGACAAATTCCTGATTCAGTTAAATATTCATTTTACTTCGGCGGCGTTGTTTTTCTTTTAGCTGTACTTTATACGGTTTTATCTACAAAAGAATATTCACCTGAAGAATTAAAAAAGTATTCGGATGCAGAAAGCAAATCTTCTAACTCACATTCAGATTCTAAAAATATACCTGGTTCAGCTTTTATTAAAAACGGATTGATATGGCTTTTAACAGGACTTGTCATCTCAGCAATTTTATACTTTGTCTTAAATGAAAGCGACTACGGACTTTATGTATTATTTGTTGGAGCTGTTATTTTCGGATTACTTCAGATGACAGCCGGTGTTTTCACAAATCAAAATAAAACTACAGGTGGATTTGTTTCTGTACTAAACGATCTTTACAAAATGCCAAAGACTATGAAGCAGCTAGCTGTTGTTCAGTTCTTTTCATGGTTTGCGTTGTTTGCAATGTGGATTTATACCACCCCAGCAGTGACGCACCATATTTACGGCGCAACCGACCCATCATCTGAGCTTTATAACAAAGGTGCGGATTGGGTTGGCGTGTTAATGTCAGTTTACAATGGTTTCGCAGCTATAATGGCTTTCGTACTTGTCTGGCTTGCAAAGAAAACCAACAGAAAAACTGTTCATATGATCTCTTTGATAGTGGGCGGAATTGCATTCGCATCTTTCTATGTCATCAAAGATCCAAACCTTCTTTTAGTATCAGAACTTGGAATTGGTTTAGCTTGGGCATCAATACTTGCAATGCCTTACGCAATACTTGCAGGTTCACTCCCTGCAGAGAAAATGGGAGTGTATATGGGAATTTTTAATTTCTTTATTGTTATACCACAAATAACTGCAGCGGCAATACTCGGATTTTTTGTTAAAGAAATTTTTGCCGGCGAAGCTATTTATGCATTACTGCTCGGTGGTGCTTCAATGGTAGTTGCAGGGTTAATGGTAATGTTTGTAGAGGATAAGGAATAGGAAAGATTAAATCCAATTTTCACAAATTAACTCAGGAATCCTTGTAAACTCCTTTGTATTATTTGTGACAAGAATAAGATTATTTCTCTTAGCTATTGATGCAATTAATAAATCCATTGCGCCAACCAGTTTTCCTTTTTCTTCGAGTTGGGTTCTGATCTTACCATACTCTAAAGCATCTTCTGAACAGAAATCCAATACTTCAAGAGGCTGTAGAAATTCCTGCAATGCTATCATATTCTCATTTTGCCTGGAACTCTTGTAAACTCCGTAGTAAAGTTCAGAAACAGTTATTGAAGAAATGGCGACACTGCCTGGTTTTAACCTCCGGAATTTTTCAATGACTTTTGATGGATTCTTTTTGATAATGTAAATACAAATATTTGTGTCTAATAAGTACTTCATCAAAACAAGTCTTCCCTTTCCTCCAAAAGCGGTTGTTCACGCTCACTCATAAAATCTTCAGAAAATTTGTTAAGGCTTTCAAAAAGTGAAGACCATTTTTCCTTTTTAGGAAGAATAACTATCGCGTCACCAACTTTGGTAATGTATGCTTCTTTACCTTTCAGTTTAAATTTTTTGGGAATTCTGACTGCCTGACTATTGCCGCTATCGAATAACTTTGCTGTTTCCATATTAACTCCTATTTGTATATACTTAAAATATATACACAAAAATTGCAAAACAAATTCAATTTACTTGTAAGATTTCTACCCCTTCACACTTCCCAGTGTTAATCCTGATACAAGCCATTTACTAAGAATGATAAACAAAGCAACAACAGGTATGCTTACAACAAGCGCTGCGGCGGCATATAATCCCCATTCCGTTGTAAGGTTGGATTGAAATGATTTTAATCCAAGCGGAAGCGTATATAATTCTGTGTTCTGCAAAACCTGCGCTGCAACAATGTATTCTGACCAGGCTGTCATAAAAGAAAACAAAGCTGTAATAACCAAAGCCGGCGCTGCAAGCGGGAAAATTATTTTATAAAATGCCTGCCATTTATTGCATCCATCAATCCTTGCAGATTCTTCAAGACTGAATGGAATTGTATCGTAATATCCTTTCATCTGCCAGATACAAAACGGTAATGCGGTTGCAGAATAAACGATGATAATTCCAAGATAGCTGTTCAAAAGTTCAAGCTTAATAAGCATAATATACATTGGAAGAAGCAGCATTGTAGCCGGGAACATTTGTGTCGTAAGTATGCCAACCATACTAACTTGCTTTCCGATAAATTTAAATCTTGATAAAGCATAACCTGCAGTCGAAGCAAGTGCAACACCAGTTAGTGTTACAATTCCTGATACAATTGTAGAATTCCAAACCCATAACAGAAATGGTCGGTTGGTGAATAGTTCAATGTACTGTCTGAAGGTTGCATTGTCAGGAATAATATCAAGATTTGTGGAAAGTAATTTATCATCAGGTCTTATTGAAATTGTAAAGACATTTAAAATCGGATACAGAGCAATCAACGTAAAAATGAGAAGAAACAAGTATGTGAGTATATCAACTAATAGATTTTTTTTCTTAAATGTACTCTTATTCTTATTCATATTTTTTTCCGGTTTAGAATTAATAAACTGATTCAGTTGCTTTAGTCTTTTTAAGGAATGTTAATCCGAAGACAAGCAAAATCAAAAATATAATAACACTGAATGCTGCGGCATAGCCATACCTGTATAAATTAAACGCCGCCTTGTAAACAAACGAAACCAGTATATGAGTTTTATCAGAAGGCTCACCTGCATTACTTACAAGCCATACTACGTTTAGATTGTTGAATGTCCATATAATTCCAAGAGTGATTGCCGGTATCATTACAGGTTTTATTAGTGGTATTGTGATCGTCTTTAGTTTATGATACCACCTTGCACCATCAAGATCGGCAGCTTCATATAATTCCTGTGGAATGCTTTGTAACGCTCCAAGTGCAATTATCATCATAAAAGGAAATCCGAGCCAGATGTTCGTAATTATAACTGCTGAAAATGCTTCGACTGGTGATTTAAGCCACTCAACAGGTGACATTGATAAGTATTTTACAAGAATCAAATTGATAGCGCCATACTCGTAGTTAAACATTCCACGCCATGTTAAAGCTACAATATATTGCGGAACAGCCCAGGGTAAAATGAGCAACGTTCTGAAAATTGGAGTGCCTGGTAAATTCCTGTTAAGTAGAAGAGCAAGTGTGACTCCAAGTGTAACATGAAAAAAAATGTTCGCACCTGTCCAGATAATTGTCTTTAGAAAAATTGAATAAAATTCCGGTTCACTGAATACCTTCAGATATTGATCGAAACCTATCAGGCTCCAATCATTAATATGAGCAAGACTCATATTTGAAAAAGATAAAACTATGTTGTAAAAGAAGGGATAAAAAATAACTGCAAGCATTATTAAAATTGCCGGCAGAGCCATATAATATGCAAAGGAATCTCTTTTTAAGTTCTTAAAGAAACCCAAAATTGATTTTCGCATTAGGAATAATATGACGACAACAATCACTACAGCTATAAGTTGAAGTATTAAACCGAATGTTGGATTTATAACATCTTCTCTCAACTCTTTAATTTTTGTCAAAGCGGATTTCTGCATATCTGCTGCAGCTTTTTCAGGCGATACCGCACCACCTAATACAGCCTGGTATGACGGTCGCATTGCATCCCAGATTGCTCTCATCTCAGTTACAATCGGCAGCGGAATTCCAAGCTCTATCTGCTTCATTGAGTTAAGCAGTATTTCATCATTTGTCAATCGCGGATCATCATAAAGAATTGTTTGACTTGGAAATGTTTTTACTTCAAGTGCCGTCTCAAGCTGTTTTTCAGGACTCATCAAATAGAAAAGAAGTGATTTAACTTTTTCAAGTTTTACTTCATCAACATTTTTATTGATTGAATAACCTTTGGGCGCAACCATTGGTGTAGCGTACTTCCCTGTTTCTGTCATTAAAGGAAGGATGGAAATTCCGTAGTCAATTCCGGCATTGCCATAACTTGACCATGACCAGTCACCATTGATCATCATTCCCGCTTTGCCTTCCTTAAAAAGAACATCCGCGATATCATAGTCAGCCTCATTGGGAATTATTTTGTATTTATCCCTTAAAGCAGAAATGAAATTCAATCCTTTAATCATAGCCGGAGTATTAAGTGTCGGCTGATTTAAACTATCAAGTACCCAGCCGCCATAGCCAGTTAGAAATGGAATGAAGAAATATGGTTCAGTATAATTCCAAACTAACCCGTATTGATCTGTTCTTCCGTCACCATCAAAATCTTTTGTGACACGTTGACCAATTTCAATTAATTCTTTGTCGGTTTTTGGAGGAACAGGAACAAGTTTTTTATTATAGACGAGAGTTAGATGATTACCAAGTTTATCTGCAAGCTGCCATAATCTTCCGTTAGAATATATTAAAGCGTTGGAATTGAAAGATTCGATATACTCTTTTGTAAAGATCGTATCGAGTGGTTTAATAATTTCCATTTCAGCAAAAGGACCAACCTGGTCAGAGGGACCATTAATGAGCTCCGGACCTTGCCCGCCAATAGCAGCAACAATATAACCTGAACGCATCTCCTCGGTCTCTTTATAAAGCTGGATTACCTTTATTCCAGGATGGAGCTTCATATATTCATTAATATGCCTTTGAAGAATATTTTTTTCTTCGGGGCGCATATTATGCCATATAACTATTTCATTTTCTTTTTCCTGGTTTGAGCAAGAAGGTAAGATGAGAAGTGAAGCGGTAATTAAGAACAGAAATATTTTATTCTTCATATCATTCTGTACAGCAGGCTGTTGCTAAAATAATTGCTGTTTAAAAATATCGAATGAATACTATAAATGGAAATATTTTCAACTAAGTTCCATAAAAATATGTTTATATTGCAGGTGTTGTTTCTTGATTTTCTTATTCAATAAAAATATTTTTTAACCGTGTTATTTGAGAATTATGCCTGAATCCGTTGAAGAAAAGAATATTGCAGTAAACAGAAAAGCCCGGCACGAATATCTTGTACTGCAGACTCTTGAAGCCGGAATTGCATTAACCGGCACAGAGGTAAAATCATTGCGCGCCGGCAAAGCAAACCTTGTAGATGGTTATGCAACGGTTCAGAATGGCGAAGTTTTTTTAGTAAGTGTACATATTAGTGAATATTCTCAGGGGAATATTAATAACCACGATCCGCTAAGAACCCGCAAACTGCTTCTCAATAAAAGTGAGATCAGAAAATTAATCGGGAAAGTGAAGGAAAAGGGATTGACGCTAATTCCAATCAGGCTCTATTTCAAAAACGGAAAGGTTAAAGTCGAACTTGCTCTCGCAAAAGGTAAAAAAACATACGACAAGAGACACTCAATAGCAAAAAAAGATTTTGAACGTGACCAGGAAAGAAAAATAAAATACTAAAGGTGAATAATTATTTGATTAACAAAATTTCATTCCCGCCCGTAAAAGAACAGCTTGATATAATCAGAAGGGGTGCATTCGAAATAATTCCCGAAGAAGAATTAGAACAAAAACTAACTAAGTCTTACAAAGAAGGAACACCCCTAAATATAAAATTGGGATGTGATCCAAGCCGCCCTGACCTTCATATTGGTCATGCAGTTGTTTTAAGAAAACTTGCACAGTTTCAGGAACTCGGTCATCAGGCAATACTAATTATTGGTGACTTTACCGGAATGATCGGAGATCCTTCCGGAAGAAATGTTACACGCCCCGCACTTTCACTTGAAGAAACCAGAAAGAACGGTGAATCTTATTTTGAACAGGCATCAAAAATCCTTCACAAAGAAAAAACAAAAATAGTTTATAATTCTGAATGGCTGGGTAAAATGAGTTTTGAAGATGTAATAAAACTCTCTTCAAAATATACTGTTGCAAGAATGTTAGAACGCGATGATTTTACAAAAAGATTTAAGAGTGGTGAGCCAATTAGTGTCCATGAATTTTTATATCCTCTTGCACAGGCAATGGATTCAGTAGCAATTAAAAGCGATGTTGAACTTGGCGGCACTGATCAGAAATTTAATCTGCTTGTTGGAAGAGCCGTGCAAAGAGAATATGGAATCGAACCCCAGGTTATTCTTACAATGCCTTTGTTAGTTGGAACCGATGGTGTTGAGAAGATGAGCAAATCGTACAACAACTATGTTGGAATATCAGAATCGCCGCAGGAAATTTTTGGTAAGACACTTTCAATTCCTGATAATTTAATTTATAATTACTTTGAACTTGCAACAGATATTTCAAACCAAGAATTAAATGAGATTAAAGCAAAACTTGATGATCCTGCAAATAATCCGAGGGACCTAAAACGTTATCTGGCAAAATCATTAGTAAGAATTTATCACAATACTGATGCTGCTAATGAAGCTGAGGCCGAGTTCGACAGGATTTTCATCAAAAAAGAAATTCCAGATGATATCCCTGAAACTGAAATTGAAGAAAACGAAATAAACATTCTTGACCTGGTGGTAAAAGTCGGTTTTGCACCGTCTAAAGGTGAAGCAAGGCGATTAGTCATTCAAGGCGGAGTGATGATTGACAATATTAAAACAGAAGATATTAATTCAATAATCAAAACAGATAAAGAAATAATCCTTAAAGTAGGAAAAAGAAAATTTATCAGAATCAAAAGCAAGAAATAGAAAGGAGATGATAAGTTGTATGTACCAACCAAAATATTTTTCACAAAGGGTGTCGGAAGGCACAAAGAATATCTGACTTCATTCGAA
>JAEXTA010000141.1 GCA_023453665.1 Bacteroidota bacterium
CTTGTAAAGCTCGCAAGTTTTGGAACCGCTGGGATAAGCATTCTTGCGGTGTTTATAACCGGTGTAATTATTTATAAGCTGCCAAACGATGTATCCAAACAGAAATCAAGTTTACTGAAGTTCTTTATAGTATCGTGTTTCGTTTTCGTGATACTTAGTACCGGCACAGGAGTGTTAAACGCAATGTTCAACAAAGAAAAGATAGTTGAAAAGGAACAAGTAATAAGCAAAGCGGACAGCCTATATAATAATGAAAAAACCAAATGGCTTGGATTCAGAGATGAAATAGATACTAAATTAAATTCTCTGCAAAGTGAATTAAATAAACCAACAATAAATAAAACTGAATTGAACGAAAGTATTTTGAAACTTGGTGAACAAACGAAAAAAATGGATTTCAGGAAAAGTTTAATAACAACAAATGTGACGAGGTAGCAAGTGAAAATAATTCTGAAATAGGAGTATTTCAATTTGAGTAAAAAGGAACTACGTAGTTCTACTTAGCTCTAATCCGTAGTTCTACTGATTTTTAAGGATTCATTTATACTTACTTTAAAATAAAAAGTTTTTATAATGAATTTTCGATCAGAGTCTGGATATGCATTACCATCAGTACTATTTATAAGTCTGCTTATCACAAGTTTACTATTATCTTTGCTTTCTATCATATACTTTTCTACAAAAGGAACCAGCCGGATACTGGAAAAGAAAAAACTTAAACTTGCCTGTTTTTCTGCTACCCAGTTAGCTCTTTCAGACTCCACTATTATGATCGCTGATAGTCTTATCGTTGAGATGGATTCAATTGACGTATTGCTTCGAATTTCAGATTATGGTTTTTACAAGGAAATTACATCCAAAGCTTATGGCATGAATGATTCAATAAAATTACGATACACTGTTGGGTCATCACTTTCTGAAGAAAGTATATTTAATAATGCTGTCGTTTTTACTCGTCCTAATCTAAGGGCAACTGTTGCGGGAGATACGAAAATTATAGGGAATATTTTATCAACAACTAACCGCCTTATGATTGGAAATATATTTGGCCTACCTCAGGCTTCAGATAATTATTTAGAGGGGGAAATCCGAGTGAACAAAAAACTGAAGAGTCAAATTATTCCTGATAATCTATTTGACAATATTAGAGAATTAACTTCAAACAAATCTCGGGTTTTTCATAATCAGGAAGATTATTCGTTAGATGAAACAAGTATTGGAACATATTTAACTGAAGTAAATAATTATATAGAGATGAATCTGACAATTTCCGGAAAATTAGAAACTGGTGACCAGGAATCAAGAAATATAAAAGTACATGGAATAATTGAATTTGCTGAAAAAACAATAAGTAAAAAAAGACTTGAACTTTTTTCGGATTCATTGATCATCATTAATTCAAATTGTAAGATTGAAAACGCATTCTTGTATTGTGAAGGACCGATAATAATTAAAGGAGATTCATATTTTAATAATGTTCAAATGTTTTCACGTGATAGCATCTATATCAATAATTGCCAGTTTGATTATCCATCGGTTATTTGCCTTAGTATTGATGACACTAAAGAAGAAAAAAGAGACAATGCTGTTGTTATTGAAAAATCAGTCGTTAATGGTAGTATAATTATGATGACTAAGTCATCTGGTCTGAGCAGTAATCGAACAAAGATTACAATTGATAAAAGCAGCAAAATACAGGGACTGATTTATAGTGAAAATAATCTTGAACTACTAGGAGAAGTAACCGGCACAGTTATCACATATAATTTCTGGTATTATAAGGAACCCACAGAATATCTTAATTGGCTTATTAATACGAAAGTAAATCGTCAGGAACTGGATGGTTGGTTTCTCTTGCCAACTGTGTTTGAAAATCTAGGCAGACTTCAGATTTTGAGAGAAGAATGGATTTATTAAAAAATGAAAATGGATCTACGATCCTTGAAGCACTGGTTGTAATTATTTTAATAGGGATTCTGTCTGTACTCACTATGACTTTTTTTAATGTCATTCTTAATACTTCATTAAGGACAAAGCAGGAAGCACAAACCTTAGCTTACCAGGAATTAAATCGAACAATCAGCCAAGCTGCAAGAAGTGATAGTATCTATTTAAATCATAAAGGTAATTTGATCATTAGTAGAAATATAACCGAAGAAGAACGGTACATTAAAGCGGAGATAGAAATTAAAAAAAGTAGTTCCGATTCAACCATTATTTTAGTTAGATCGAAATACCTAAAATGAATATTTTTTTCGACAGGAAAGGCTTTACATTAATTGAGACACTAGTTGCAATAAATCTTTCATTTATTGGCATAACAATGATTGTATCTTTGTATTTGTTTGTGGTCAGGTTTACACGAACAATTTCTGATCAAAATACCAATCAATACTTATATCAGAATTTCTTTTTTGATCTTGAGAAATGTTTAGGAAGTTCAGACAACTACAATATTGAAAACCATCTTCAATATTTAATATTATGTACAGATAAATCCGATACGTTATTAATTTATAAAGACTCTCTCATCTTGAATGGAATCCTTAAAATCTCGGAGTTTGATGAAAAGTCGGTTAAAATTTATAAGCTTAGTGATAACCACCCACTCCTAATTGCCGATGAGGATTATTTTCTTGAAATGCCAGAATCTATAATCAAATCAAGGGAGATAATGTCAATCCGTTTTGAAATTAAAACCTCAAAACAAAATTTCAACTATGAAATTTTTACCAGACCCTTCTCAGTCAACAGATTTGCAAATCTCATCAAAGAGGAATAAAAAAATTATTCATCCTACCATTTAGTACCTATGCGTAGAACTACGTAGCCCAAAATCGCGTAGTTCTACTGATTCAATTCATAAATCTAACAAATATTTTTTAACATCTTTTATCGCAACTATTCTTCATTGGGAGGATTTATGAAACATCTATATCTTTTCTTTTTTTTGTTCCTCACTTCGTTATCATATTTAATAGCTCAAAATAATCTGATTCCAATAAGTACTGGGGAGAAATACAATGAGAGAGGATATCAAAATAGCATTAGTAAATCAATTTTCGGGAATGAAGTAGTTAGTGACTATGATGCGAATTTTAATTTGGTTTACAATCAGAATATGGAACTGCCCAATGACATGCGGGGTGAAGTCAGTTTAATTTATAATCCAAATGTTGAACATAGAGATTACTTGAAACCAATCTCAGCCGGTTATCATTCTGATGAAGGGTATTCAGTAAATGCTCCTGAGTGGATCTTAGGTTTTAACGGAATTGCAATTCAAACTCTGAATTTTGAAGTTAATTATTATTCACGTAAAAGT
>JAEXTA010000212.1 GCA_023453665.1 Bacteroidota bacterium
GGTGCATACTTTATGACGTTCGGAATAAATCTTCCCGATTTTGATTCAGGGGATAAAACAACAATCGCCGCAATTTTTTCACTTGTTGCCGCTGTCAGCTTCAGCTCATCAACCGTGTTAAGCAAACGGGCATTGAGAAACGTTGAATACAGAATGGGAACATATCTCAGGTTTTTTATAACATCCGTGGTCATGCTTTTTGTTGTTTTGCTTATGGGTGAAATAAATTCTGTTAGTACTGTTACAACCGACCAGTTTTATATTTTTCTAATCATTGCTTTTTCAACCGGCGGAACAGCAATATTTCTCTACTATTACGGGTTAAAAAAAATAACTGCCTCAGTTGCTGCTATTTGTGAATTGTCTTTTCCTTTGACTGCTGTAGTGCTTGAATATTTTGTGCACGGGAATATTCTCGGAGTTGTTCAGTGGATAGGCGCGGGAGTTTTATTGGTAAGTATTTTAAGAATATCCTTTTTGAAAAATTAAAAACTCGCTTTGCACCCTGCAAATATTTTTGTCATTCTGCCCGTCTTAGACGGGTCAGAATCTTCCTTTATTAAGATTTTTAGATGCTGAAATGATTCAGCATGACAAATGTGTAAGGTGATTTAAAAATATATTGATCCGGATATTTAGCATACCCGGATCAATCATTAATAAAATTTATTCTCCCTTACTCCATGGCGGAGTTACACCGTTTATTCTTGCATAAGCAATTGCCTGTCCTAAATGTTCGTGAGTGTGACTCAACATTGTAACCATAAAATTTCTTATACTGAATTTCATTCCGAAAGCTTCAATCTCTTTATTAAGATCTTCTTCATTAAGTTTTTTAACGTACTCTGTTGCAAATGCAAAAGAAGTTTTGATCAGGTCTGCTATTTTAGCTTTATCTGATGTCTGTGATTCATATTTCTTCTGATCCATTTGCAGCCCTTCGGGAAGTTCTCCGCCTGATAAAGCGACAAACAGATAATTAGCCTGGGCTATATGAAGATACAACTCACTGACCGATCTTACATCCTCTGCGGGACGGTATGAATACTTATCCTGCGGCATTGCGCCTTCAAGCTGAAGTACGCGGCTTTCAATAAATTTTAACTGACCGATATACTCATCAACAAAAACAGGCGAGGGGGGATTACTATTAAACCCTGTAACAACAAATAAAACAACAGCAAGTAAACTGAGAACACCAAAAACTTTCATGACTCACTCCTTTAATAAGTGGATAGATTAAAAACTTTTTATGGAACAGTAATTATGGAAATGTGGATGAGAATATAGAGAATTAATTTTCTTAGAGGCAAATATGGTTTGTTAAATTTTTAATAATGACTCTATTTCACAAAATGTTTGCTGAATGAGTTACAGGATATTGGAATTTTACTATTCTTTCTATGCTAAAATTGCCATTTAAGAATATTGATCAACATATATTCCGTGATAACAATTATCACAGACGCATAAATCCATATTTTCAATCCTCTCTCAGCGTTCCAATCTTTTTGAAGTTCACCTTTAATCAGTGATATCAAATCCCACCTAAACGTATACCAAATTGAATCTGTGAAATCTTCAAAGTCAGTAAAAACAACTGACCAAACAAAAAATATGTACGGCAAATTCAAAACAATTAAGCTTACAATAAGTTGATTATCATTAAAAATCTTTTGATTCACTAAGTATACTAACAGTGCTAAAGAGAATACATATAAAACATGTAATATGACTTTGACTTCTTTTTTGAATAAAATTTTTATTACTCGATATGTTTTAGGATATTTTACTGAAAAACTATAATCATCTTTTCGCGCAAGCTCATTATTTTCAATAAATTGCTCAAAGCAATTTCTACAATAAAAATTATCTTCCCTCTCTACAATTAAATTTTGAGGAAATAATTTATTACACTTATCACATAAAATTGATGGTATCATCATTTGAATAACAACCTGTGCTGTTAAAATGCTACGCCGTATTTATAAACATTTGAAAGATTTCCTGAATGTTTATTTTTACAATTTAACTCCTCCTAAGCCTTCACCTCAGCCTCTATTCCATCTTTTATACATATTTACTTAACCAGCATCATCTTATTTGTTTTACTGAAACTACCGGATTGAAGCGAATAAAAATACATCCCGCTTGAAAGTCCCTTACCATCAAATGTAACCTCATAACTCCCCGCAGGTTTTTCTTCATTAACAAGAGTAGCTATTTCATTACCAAGCACATCATAAACCATAAGCTTTACATTTGACATTTCACCTTTGACGTTTGACGGAATCGTAAATTTAATCTTCGTCTCCGGGTTAAATGGATTCGGATAATTCTGCTCAAGTGAAAAAGTAATTGGCTGAGATAAATCCACCTCAACAACTTTTGAATACTCGTAAGAACCATCATAGTCAATTTGTTTTAACCTGTACATATATCTTTCAGCTGATATGTTTTCATCAATAAAAGAATATACCTGCTGCTCAGTTGTAGTTCCTTTCCCTTCAACAAATCCCAGCACTTCCCAGTCTTCATTGCCAACTGAGGACTGCAGGCTGAAGACTTGCCTCCGCTCCACCTCAAACCCTCTGTTATTAATCTCTGTCGCAGTTATCCAGCTCAGTACAACTTTATCATTACTCACCGAAGCATTAAACGATACCAATTCAACAGGAACTATTTGTGAAAGATTTCCTCTTCGCAAAAAGATATCACAGATAACCTGAGAGTTTCTTACACCACCCGGCGCATAGAACATAGCAATGTCTCCGTCACCTTTTGCAATAATTGCGGATGAATTTCTCGTTACGTATTCGGATGTAAGATCATAGATCAGCATTGTGTCCGAGTAAACATTATTCTGTCCCCAGATAAAATAAAATCCTCTACCTGATTGTGCCACACTTGATTGATAAACAATATAAATCCTTCCGTTATCATCCATAGCAAAATTTTGTGCAAAGGCAGGACGTTGTCCAACCGGGGTAACAGCCTGCGGTGTGCTGAAACTTCCTGAAACATTATTAATGATATAAAGCCGCAGATCACTTTCATTGCGGTAAAGTATATGAACTTTATTGTTGTTATCAATTAACACTTTGGGATTTGTAATGGTGGCAGTTACACCTGTCGGAACTTCACCTAATCCACCGCCAACAGAATTAAAATATTTTAACTGTCCGCCTAATGCACTTCCTGTTTTCATTACAATATGAACTTTACCGTTGTGATCAATATCAAGGTGAGCATCAAAATCACCGCCTGTTTCACCGGCTGCGAGCATCATTGGTGTAAGCAGTATAGATGAATCCTTGAAATTTATAAATGTATAGAAAATGTTATCCGGATCATTTGTGAAAGTAAAAAACACAAAATGAACAACACTATCAGGACCTATTTTAGATACTGGAGTTGCAGCATTTGATCCGCTTGTTAAAAATATAGGAGATCCAAAAACACCGGTTGAATTGTTTTTATATTGAACCTGAAAAACATTGTTCCCATCTCTGCCAAGATATCCAACGTGGGCAGTTCCGCCGGGATCAATTGAAAGTGAAGAGTAGTTATCATCAACAAGATTGTTAGTAATATTTGTTGTGGTGAAAGTCCCGTTGGCTTCTTCTTTTACATAATAGATTTCACGTGTTGATCCGTCAGTTCCTACCTGTCCTGTGTATGTAAGATGAATTTTTCCCTGGGAATCATAAGCGGGAAATTCCCTGTTATTGAATCTTTCATTTCGTACAATTGTGTCAACAGGAAAAGGTATGGTTTGTCCAATTATAAAAGTGGTTGAAACTAAGAGAAATAAAAATACTTTTTTCATTTTGCCTCTGGGTGATTCTAATTGAAATCAATTTCCGGTTAAATTTAATGATTCTGCTTTAGACAGTCATTAAGAAAATAAAGAAGTTTTTTAACTCAGAAATTTGACTTGAAAGCAGGACAATAATTAGTATTTTTGAATTATGATAAAACTAATAATCATACTTGTTTTCGTTTCATTTCAGATCATTAACGCCCAGGGCGGTAATAATCAGATGAACAGATTTTTACTCGGGCAGAGTTATGAGCAGGCAGGTGATGTTGAAAAAGCAAAATCAATTTTTGAAGAGTTATACAAAACCGATCCTGCAAATCTTCAGTATTTTCATTCATTAAATAAAGCTTATGTACTTCTTAAAGATTACACATCTTCAGAAAAAATTCTTCTCGACAGGATAAGAATTTCTCCGTACGATATAACCTTATACGGTATGCTTGGTTCAACATATCATCTTATGGGTGATGAGACAAAAGCATTCAAAACCTGGGATGATGCACTTGATAAGATGGGAAATAATATTCAGGTATTCCGTACGATGGCAAACTTTGCAATTGAACGAAGAGCATTCAACAAAGCAATTGATATACTCAAACGTGGTCAGCAATCAGGTGATGAAAAGAAAACGCTGTCTTATGAAATTGCGAACCTTTATTCGCTTACAATGCAATTTAAAGATGCGGCAGAGGAGTATTGCAGAATTTTAGCGGCTGATCCAAACCAGCTTGCCCAGGTTGAATCGCGAGTAATGCAATTCACAAACAAACCGGATGCACTAAAAACGACAATAGCGGTAGTTGAAAAGTATAATGATACGCACATCAACTTTGAAATTTTTTCTGCAAGATTATACACTGAAGCAAAAGAATATGACAAGGCGTTTGAACGATATTCATCTGTAGATAAAAAATTAAACAGCGGAGGTGCCGAACTTATGACATTCGCTGCTTTTCTGTTTAATGAAAAAAAATATTCTGATGCAGAAAATGTTTATAAAACAATTCTGGAAAGATATCCTTCATCAAATTATGTTTCGGAAATAAAATTGGGACTGGCAAAAACAAAAGAAGCCCGGCTATACTCAACCTCTGATGATGATATGGAAACCTGGAAACCTTATTCGATTATTAAACCAAACAGGATTAGTGAAGCTGCCGAGGTTGTTAAGTTGTATGAAGAACTATCCGAAATTTATCCCGGCACCGATGTATCTCTTGAAGCAAAATTAAGAATAGGCTGGCTGTACTTTTATAAGTTTGCCGATTACGACAAAGCCGGAATATATTTTAAGAACGTAATACAGGATTCGCCGTTGTCCCAATTCTCTTCATCTGCTTATGAAGGGCTTGGTGAATTATCTGTTTTATCCGGTGAACTGAATAAGTCAATTGATTTCTATTCAAAAATAGTTGAAAATCCGCGGGCTGGTAATGACAGAAGAAATTCGGCAAAATTCCGTTTAGCACGGTTCTATTTCTTCAGGAATGAAAATGAAAAATCTAAAAATCTTCTTTCTGAAATAACCAGAACTTTAACCGATAATACAGCAAATGATGCAATCGAATTTTCATTACTCCTGAACACTGCTGTAAATGATTCGTCTAATCTTGTAAAGTTTGCGGAGGCCGAATACCTTGCAGACCAGCAAAAATTTAATCAGGCTAAAGATCTGTATAAACAGATATTTGAGGATCCAAACGCTTTTATATTAAAAAATATCTCAGGATTAAGACAGGCAGAAATGTTCATTGCATTAAATGATTATAACACAGCAATTCCTCAATTACAGTTGATTTCAGAAGAGGGCGAGAAAAACATTTATGCAGATAAAGCCTTATATTTGTTGGCAAAAATTTATCAGTTCGGGTTAAAGGATAATTTTAAAGCTGTTGAATCATACGAAAAACTGCTGGCAAAATTTCCTTCATCATTATTCCTGGATGAAGCCCGTGCCGAAGTCATTAAGTTGAAAGAAAAAATAAGTTAGAGAATAGTATGGCGAAGAAACAAAATCAAAAAATAGTTAAATGTTCTTTTTGCGGCAGAGACGGAAGTGAAGTCGGGAGTATGATTGCCGGTCCGGATGTTTATATCTGTGATATATGTATCGGAAGCAGTGTTGATATTTTAAAGAACAATCTTGCTGCATATGGAAACAACCAGTCCCGAACTCCGAAAACACATACTCCTGCATCTATAAAAAAAGCTCTTGATGAATATGTGATCGGACAGGAAAGAGCAAAGAAGGTTCTTGCTGTTGCTGTTTATAATCATTATAAAAG
>JAEXTA010000004.1 GCA_023453665.1 Bacteroidota bacterium
TTATGATATTAACAGGTGGCTGAAGCAGGCTGAAATAGCAGCTGCAATGAGTCTTGAAGCACTTCTCGCAAATATGAAACCCTACGATGTTCGCCTTCATAAATTAAGAGGTTTCTCCGGCGCGGTAAGAAGTTCGCAATCAATTAAAAAATGTATTGAAGGAAGTGAACTGCTCACCGGAAAGATAAAACAAAAAGTACAGGATGCTTATTCAATGCGTTCAACTCCTCAGGTGATTGGTGCTGCGCACGATGCAGTTGCTTATGCAAAATCACAAATCGAAATAGAACTGAATGGAGTTGGTGACAATCCTATTTTTATTCCTGAAGATAAGATCACACTTACCGGTGCGAACTTCCAGGGAACACCTGTTTCATTACCAATGGATATGATAAGTGCCGCTGTAACTATGGTAAGCGTGTTATCTGAAAGAAGAATGAATAGATTAAACAATCCTGCGTTGAGTGTAGGGCTTCCATCATTCTTAACAAAAGGTGCAGGTATGTTTTCTGGATTGATGTTAAGTCAATACACTGCTGATACTCTTATTGTTGAACAAAGAATTTTATCAACACCTGCATCAATACAGTCGATCCCTGCGGCTGCTGACCAGGAAGATTTTGTATCTATGGGAATGAATACGGTTCTTAAAAATCAGCAGATACTTGATAACGCTTATGGTATATTAGGAATAGAATTTATGGCTGCGGCTCAGGCACTTGATTTCCGCGAACATAAACCGGGAAAGGGAGTAAACAAGGCAAAAGAAGTTATTCGTAAGCATGTTGAGTTTCTTGATATTGATCGTCCGCTCTATTCTGATCATAACAGGATGAAAGCTCTTGTAAAATCTTGTGAAATACTTGAGGAGGTAGAGAAGGTAGTCGGTGGTTTAGCATAGCTAATAGCACACAGATTGAACAGATGAAACTGATCAGCACGGATCAGATCAGTTTAAATCTGTTTGATCAGTTAAATCAGTGTCCCATTAACACTTTAAATAAATCGAAACGATATGGAAATAGTCTATCTAATAACCGGATTAATTATTGGTGCAGTTGCCGCATGGTTGATTGCATCATTTAAGTTCAAGGGTGAAAAAGGAATCACTCCACAGGAAGTTCAGCAACTAAATGATCAGATCAATTCTCTGAAGATTGAAGCAAGTGCATTGACAGAAAAAATTAAGTTAATCGAACAGGATAAACTTTCACTACAACTTGATTTGAAAAGTGAAAGAGAAAAATCCGAAAAACTCACTGCTGAAAATTCATCACTTAAATCCGACTATTCAAATCTTCAAACAAAACTATCCGACCAAAAAGCAGAAGTAGAAAAGCTGCAGGAAAAATTCACAAAGGAATTTGAAAATCTTGCCAACAAAATATTTGAAGAGAAAGGAAATAAATTCACTGAACAGAATAAAGAAAAGCTCGGTGAAATACTGAATCCGCTTAAAGAAAAAATTTCTGATTTTGAAAGAAAAGTCGAAGAGACAAACAAAGAAAGTATTAAAGGACACGCTTCTTTACGTGAACAACTTCAGACATTGAAGGAAATGAATCAGCAGATAACCCAGGAAGCAAAAAATTTAACCACTGCGTTAAAAGGTCAAACCAAAACACAAGGTAACTGGGGTGAATTTATTCTTGAAAGCATACTTGAAAAATCAGGATTAGTTAAAGGAAGAGAATATGTTGTCCAGGAAAGTCTTACGACTGAAGCGGGAAAAAGATTTCAGCCGGATGTTATAATCAAACTTCCTGAAAACAAAAGTATTGTTATTGATTCCAAGGTTTCACTAATTGGCTATGAAAAATTTGTTTCCGAAGAGGATGAACATCAAAAGCAGCTTGGATTAAGAGAACATATAAACTCAATCCGCTCACACATAAAAAATCTTAGCGGGAAAAACTATCAGAATCTTTACCAGTTGAACAGTCTCGATTATGTTTTAATGTTTATGCCGATTGAACCTGCATTTGCTGTCGCTGTTCAAAATGATGCTTCACTTTTTACAGACGCATTTGATCAGAACATTGTTATAGTCAGTCCATCGACATTACTCGCAACATTAAGAACTATATCAAGTATATGGCGGCAGGAAAATCAAAATAAAAACGCAATGGAAATTGCACGTCAGAGCGGTGAAATGCTTGATAAGTTTACTGCATTTGTTGATGATCTAATTTCTGTTGGAAAAAGTTTGGTCGGTGCAAAAGATAATTACGATAAAGCAATGAACAAATTAACTGACGGTAGAGGAAACCTGATAAGCCGTTCAGAAAAAATAAAACAACTTGGCGCGAAAGCAAGCAAGTCGTTACCTCCTGCAATTTTAAGCCGTGCTGATATGGATGGTGAGAGTAACCTTCTGGAGAGTGAATGATTGTAAGACCACCACAAACACCAGAAGAGTTTGAAAGATATTATGATCTTCGCTGGCGAATGCTTCGTGCCCCGTGGGATCAGCCTCGCGGATCTGAAAAAGATAAAACAGAGGATATAGCTTATCCAATTATGGTTTGTGAGGTTGATGGAATACCAATAGGTGTTGGAAGAGTTCATTTAAATAGTGAAGATGAAGCTCAAATCCGCTCAATGGCAGTTGAACCTGAATGGCAGAAAAAGGGAATCGGCACGATCATTATGAATGAACTTGAAAAGATTGCGCGAAATAAAGGAGCTAAGTATATTGTGCTTAACGCACGTGATACAGCTATACCGTTTTATGAAAAGCATGGCTACAGATTAGTCGAAAAGACGATTACTTTGTTTGGGACAATACCTCATCACATAATGCGAAAGGATTTTTAGAAAATCTCCGTGTAACTCCGTTCCGCCGCGGCGGATTCTCAGTGGTTCTCCGTGAAATAAAAAAAAATTATACAGAGTACCACGGAGCAAAAGTCAGAGAACCACAGAGTCAACTTCCCATTCTTACTATCTCTTCAAACTCAGATTTTTCAACAGGCATAACAGATAATCGGTTACCACGCTGAATCAATCGCATATTTTTTAGTTTTGGATTTGATCTGATCGAATCTAGTGTAACAGGAGTTTTAAACTCTTTTATAAATTTTATATCAACCATTATCCATGTTGGATTTTTAGGATCTGCTTTTGGATCGAAGTGATCATTATTAGAATCGAATTGCGTACGGTCAGGATATCCTTCTTTAACAACTTCACAAACTCCGACAATTGCATTCGGTTCAGTACTGCTATAATAGAATAAAACTCCGTCACCTTTTTTCATTTCATCACGCATAAAATTTCTTGCCTGGTAATTTCTTATACCATCCCAATGCGTTGTTTGATTTTTACATTTCTTTAAATCGTCTAAAGAAAAAACAGTTGGTTCAGATTTTACGAGCCAGAATTTTTTAGCCATATACTTATCCTTGTTAAATGTTGAGGTAAAATTCATTCAGAAAATACTAAATCAAACTTTTATAAATAAAACAGAAATTTATAAGTTGGTTTATGACAACAATCATCAAATAAAAAATAAAATTCTAAAATGGTTGCGATTATTTGCAGTGGTTTATATCTTGGAATCGTGTTATCACAAACTGAACTTATTCCCGGTTCAAAAATAAGTTGAAATAAGAATAATCTTTTAAATAATTTATTTTTCACAAAAACCCGGAGGTTCTGATGAAATACTTTTCCAAAACTTTTCTTTTTCTTACTGCTCTCATTTTTTTTACAACTTTTGAAGTTCTTCCACAAGCAGGTTCGGTTGAACTAAAAGACGGCGGCGGAATTTTTATAAGTTCGCATGCAAGTATACAGGAAGCATATAATGCTATTCCGGCAGCTATAACACAGGCATATATTATTGAAATACTTTCTGCATACACCGGGGCAAATGAAACATACCCGATAAACTTTTCATTACGGACGGGGACATCAACTACAAACACAATTACTTTAAGACCTGCAGCCGGAAATACCGGGGAAGTAATTTCAGCAACATCCGGTGGCCAACCGATTTTACTTCTGGATGATATTGACTTTGTGATTGTTGATGGAAGACCCGGCGGTACCGGTACAACTGCCGATCTTACCCTTGAAAATCTTGCAACTACCAGCGGTTCATTTACAATCCGTTATTTAAATGGTGCTTGCAATAATATTGTTCGTTATTGCATTTTCAGAAATAATACTATGAATACAGCAGGACCAAGAGCAATTGAAATTGGTACATCAACTTCAAACCCAACAGGAAATTCTGATAACCTGATTACGAATAATGAGATCATAGGTGGAAGATCAGGTATTGGTTTATCAGGCACTACAGCAAATCCAAACCAGAACACAACTATTACGAACAATAAGATATACAATTTTGGTTATGCCGGAATCTGGGTCTTATCATCTTCACATAATATTGTGATTCAGGGAAATGAAATTTACCAGACAACCGGATTCAATACCGCTAATTTTGGTATTATAGCAGCGGGATTTATTAATCTTGATATCATAAAAAATAAAATATATGATATTCAAAACACTGCCTCCACAACACTTAGGGGAATGCAAATTACACCAGCCGCCGCATCAGTCTTAAATGTTATTAATAATTTTGTCAGCCTGACATTGGATAACGGAACAAAAACATCACTCTACGGCATTCAGCTGCTCGGTTCAACCGATTGTACGATGAACTTATATTATAACACAATCAGGATTGGCGGCACACATACCGGTGGTACAGCGGGTGTTGTTGTGTCGGGTGGAATTGTTAAAGGTAACACAGGTGCAGGCTCAATTTATAATCAAAAAAATAACGTGGTACTTAATACAAGAACAGGCGGAACAGCAGGAACTTTCCATACAGGTTATTTTTCTGGTGCAACCAACCTGGTTGGAACAAATGACATTGACTACAATGTTTATTATGGTTTTGATGCAGCATCCAACCATGCTGGATGGGGCGGGACATTATACACTGATATAAATACATACAGAACAGCAGCAACCCCTAATGAACAGAATACTATTTTCAAAGCTGTAAACTTTGTTTCGAATACTGATCTTCATGTGGCTGGTGCATCAATAGGAGATTTTGATCTTGCCGGAACTCCGATTACCGGAATAACAGATGACATTGACGGACAGCCTCGTCATGCAACTGTTCCTTACAGAGGCGGTGATGAAGGTGATGTTCCATTACCGGTTGAACTTGCAGCATTCACAGCAAATGTAAACGGCTCCAATGTTACTCTTGAATGGAGTACATCAAGTGAGTTGAATAATCGTGGGTTTGATATAGAAAGAAAACTAAATCAGGAAAACTGGCAGACAGTTGGTTTTGTCGAAGGGTCCGGAACATCATCAGAAACCCGTATCTATTCATTTATTGACAGAGAACTATCTTCCGGTATTTACAGTTACCGCTTAAAACAAATTGATCTTGATGGTTCATTCGTTTACCATAACTTAAACAATGAAGTTGAAGTTGGAATTCCTGTTAAATTTGATCTTGCTCAGAATTTTCCAAATCCGTTCAACCCTTCAACCATAATTAATTATTCAATTGCGAAGGAATCACCTGTTAAATTAATTATTTACAGCAGTATAGGAGAGGAAGTTTTAACTCTTGTAAATGAATTTAAGCAGCCCGGAAATTATTCTTTTAACTTTGATGCAAACTCTTTATCAAGCGGCGTTTATTTTTATAAATTAACAGCAGGTGATTTTGTTTCAACAAAGAAGATGTTGTTCCTCAAATAACATTAAAAGATTTTAACGACTAAAATACAATCAAAGGCATCACAGATCTTGTGGTGCCTTTCTTTTATAGATAGCAATGTGTTCATTTTTCGTTTCAAAAACTTTTATCACCCCATAATTTTTCTCGAAGTTTAATTTATCACCCCGTAAATAAAACATCACTTCAGGGTATTCGTGTATTATATAGTCGGGTTTATAATGATCAACAAGCCGATTATAATTTTTGTTCAGTAAGTGTTGTGAAATTTCAGGATTAACTAATCCTAAAGCATCAATCATCTTCCCTTTTTTGTAATGATAACTAAGTATGCCAATATCATCTGCAGCAATTGAAGAACCTTCCTCGACGTTTTGATTCAGCCATTCAGTCACTTTAATAAAATTAGTGTACTTGGCGTTAAACCCTTCAATAATATTTTTTGCAGGAAGCATTATTGCAGTTAAAAAAAGAATCACTATTAAAATTCTTTTATGAATCTGACTTTTCACAACAATTGAAACAAATAAGGAGAAAGTTATTGAAAGCATTATCGTGAATGGTATATAATACCACTTATATGGTGGTGCGTTGATCACAAACGCATATAAAATAAATAAGGCAATTGACCAGTAAGAAAGGATTTTTATACCATCGTTTTCAAATAATCTGATTTGTTTCACTCTAAAATAGATAAGACTGATAATGAACAATAATAGAATACCCCCGATTGTGATAATCTTTCCCGGAATATAAATTATACTTCCCGTAAGAAATACTAATCCATCACCGAATATTCCCAATTTGCTCTGCGTAAGTTTTAATGATATTGTGGTTGGAAGATATGAATCAAAATAAACCTTACTGAACACAAACCAGGGGACTACCATCAGTATGAACCAAAAAATTATTTTTAATGATGGTATCTTTCTGTATTTAATAACATAAAACAGGAATAATATTCCTGCAAAAAGAAATGAATCCAATCTTGCTAAAACACTTAGCCCGGCTAGTGAAAATGAAAAAGCAAATTGCTCACGGGTAAAGAAATAAACAGATGCTAAAATAAGGGCAAGATTTAAGAATGTTTCCATACCGAAACCATATTTCAGCACCGGCATCGAAAAAAATATTAAAGAAGTGATTAAGAATCTCTCATCATTCTTTAAAAGTTTGTAAAGAAAGTATAAAATAACAACGACTGAAAGTACAGATAATATACCTCCGATGTATTCCAGGCTGTTTGGAAATATTGACTTAGCAGGAAAATAGATGATTGCTAAAAGAATAGTATAAAGAGGTGAAGTTGTAGCATTAATCTTTTCCCCTATGTTAAATACATAACCATTTCCATCGGCAATGTTTTTTGCATATTGATAAAAGATATATGCATCATCAAGTCTGAAGAACATAAATCCCGTAAAAAACACAAAGACAGTAACTGTCAGAAGTATAAAATTAATTTTGTTCATTTTGTTTATAAAATTATAAAACATTTTATTGAATATGAATTTATAATTACCTCATTTGGATATTGATATTAGCATTCAAGCCGAATATCTTTTGACTGTTAATAATTAAATGTAGGAAACGGTTTTTAACTGTTCCGGAATGTAATATGCAAATCAAGCAGACAATACAAATATTTTTGATAATATTTTTTCTTCTGGCAATAACAATTGAAGCACAAACTGAATCATCGTTCAGAATTGTGCGTCTAAAATACAGCGGCGGAGGTGACTGGTATAATGATCCTTCGGCAGAAGTTAACCTGTTAAGATTCATTAAAGAAAACACGAACATAAAAGTAAAAGAAGAGTACAAGTTTGTTGACCTTTCCGGTGATGAAATATTCTCATACCCGTTTTTGTTTATGACGGGTCATGGCAATGTTACTTTCAGTCAGTCAGAAGCAGAAAGATTAAGGAAATATCTTGAAGCCGGAGGGTTTTTATATATTGATGATGATTATGGTCTTGACAAAGCAATCAGAAGAGAAATGAAAAAAGTACTCCCTTCAAATAATTTTGTAGAACTTCCTTTTACACATCCTATTTATAACAATGTTTTTGAATTTAATTCAGGTCCTCCTAAAACACACGAACATGATAAAAACGCTCCCCGCGGGTTTGGAATTTTTATCGGTAATAAATTAGCAGTTTATTATACGGTTGAATCAAACCCGAGTGACGGATGGGCTGATGCGGAAGTTCATAATGATCCGGCAATTAAGAGAGAAGAAGCACTGAAGTTCGGAACTAATATTGTAGTTTATGCGCTTACTAATTGAGTTGTCATTAAAAAGTTTAAGAGAAAGAATAAGATTAAGAGAAAGTGATGAGCGAGCAATCAGGGTTTTATAATGAAATACTAAAAAAGCTTGAAAGGCTTAACAGGAAAGAAACTATACGGGTTTTGCTTAACCGGATAATTCAAATTTCATTTTTGTTTGTGTCATGGTTTATTGTTTTTTCTTTTGCTGAGTTGATCGGATATTTCCCAATCTGGACAAGAACTCTATTCTTTTTTTCTTTATTGATTTTATTTTTTGCAATTATATTATTGAGCTTGTTGATTTTCATTCCGGGTGTACATCACTGGTTTTCCAAAACAGATTATTTTTCTACTGCACAGAAAGTCGGGTTATTCTTTCCGGCAATAAAGGATGACCTTGTAAATGCAATGCAGCTTGTTGATGCAGGTTTAGTTTCGACTCTTTATTCACAAAACCTGAAAGATGCCGCATTCAGAAATGTTTACAACCGATCACGCGAATTGAAGTTTGAGAGTATCATTAACTTCGATCGTCAGAAAAAGCATGGGATGTTACTCTTTGTAACAACTTCAATTATTGTGTTGTTAGTCGCTTTCATTCCGGGTCTCACAAACGCTTCAGGCAGGATTATTAATTTTTCCGATGAATTTAAAAAACCACAAAAGTTTTATCTATCTGTTTTACCAGGGAATTACACTATCACAAAAGGCGAAGATGTTGAAATCAAAATAAATGTTGAAGGTGATAGACCAGGTTACGTATTTCTTGCAACAAAAGATGACGAACAAACCGATTATTCGCTGACAAAAGTTATGCGGGATTCTTCAGGCGATTATATTCAAAAATATTCTTCTGTAAGAAATTCATTTCTTTATTATGCTTACTTGGATGATATAACAAGTGATGAATACGAAATAACGATCATTGACAGACCTGTTATTTCAAACATATTGATAAATGTTACTCCGCCTGCTTACTCCGGATTAAAATCATTTCAACAAATTGATAACGGAAATGTAACAGCCTTAATGGGAAGTAAAGTCGAATACAGAATCACATCATCTAAAGAAATAAAATCTGCTGAACTTGAATTTTCCGATTCAACAAAAATTGAATTGAAGCCGGCACTCACAGAAGCAAAATCATCATTCAATTTAAAAGGTGATAAAAATTATCACATCAATATTACCGATGTAAATGACAATGCAAATTTATTCCCGATTAATTATTCGCTTAAAGTTATTTTTGATTCTTACCCGTCAATTGATGTATTGATGCCTGCACAAAATGTTCAACTTGCAAATGATAACCGCGTGAATCTTTCTGTAAGGATAGGTGATGACTATGGATTTAATAAACTACAGGTTCATTACCGACTTGCTGAATCAAAATACGAGACAACGCAGGAAAAATTCGCCGCATTTAATCTTGACATTCCTCTAAACCAAAAAGAAGCTGAAATAAATCAAACTTGGAATCTTTCCAATCTTAATCTTGCAACGGAGGATGTTGTTCAATACTACTTTGAAATTTTTGATAACGATAATGTAAGTGGACCCAAATCAGTGAAGAGTGCAACTTACCTGATACGTGTGCCATCTCTCGATGAACTGCTCGCAAAATCTGATGAAGTGCATAATGAAGCGCAGCAGAATCTGAAAGAAACTTTGCAGGAAGCAGAAGAACTGAAAAAAGAAATCGAGCAAATAGAACGTGATCTTAAGCAAGAAAAAAAAGAATTAAGCTGGCAGGAAAAAGAAAAAATTGAAAAAGCGCTCGACAAGTTTGAAGAGCTACAGGAAAAAGCTGAACAGGTAAATGAGAAACTGGAACAAATGCAGGAGCAGCTTCAGGAGAATAATTTACTATCGAAAGAAACACTTGAGAAATATCTTGAACTGCAAAAACTGATGGATGAACTTTCCAGCGAGGACATGAAAAAAGCCATGGAAAGAATGAAGAATATGCTTCAGAATATGAATCATCAGCAAGCTCAGGATCAGATGAAAGATTTTAAATTGGATGAAGAAAAATTCCAGCAAAGTATAGAAAGAACGATGAACCTTTTGAAAAGAATTCAGATAGAACAAAAGGTTGATGAACTGATGAAGCGAACAGAAGAAATGACAAAGATGCAGGATGAGCTTGAAAAACAGACCTCGGAAAGTAATAACTCAAACCAGAAAAACCAGGAGCAGCTTGCAAAAAAACAGGATGACATAAGTAAGAGTTTAAAAGAGCTTGAAAAAGAAATGGAAAATCTTTCTGAAAAAATGAAAGAGCTTGAGGATATGCCGAATGATCAGATGGAAAAATTAAATGAAGAATTTGATGAACAGAATAATGAGGAATTATCCGAGCAGGCAGAAAATGATCTGAAGCAAAACAAGAACCAGAGCGCTATACAGAAACAGCAAAAGTTATCAAACAACATGAAAAAGATGAATCAGAAGATGCAGCAAATGCAGCAGTCAATGATGCAGCAGAACCAGATGCAGACTTTCACCGATATGATGAAGATACTTGATAACCTGATCAATCTTTCCAAACAACAGGAGGAATTGAGAAAAGAATCACAGAATATGGATCCCAATTCATCTCAGGCAAATGAAAATGCACAGAAGCAAAATAATCTTCAAAAAAGTCTTGATAGAATACTTCAGCAGATGTCAGAAGTATCACAAAAAACATTCGCTATAACTCCTGAAATGGGTAAATCTCTTGGTGACGCAAAAAATGAAATGAACAATGCTATACAATCGATGCAGAACCGTAACACAGGTATGGCTTCAATGAACCAGGGCGAATCAATGAAACACCTGAATGAAGCAGCATCGATGATGAAAAGTTCTATGGAGTCGATGATGCAGGGAAGTAACGGACAGGGTGGAATGATGTCGTTGATGCAGCAGCTTCAGCAAATGTCAGGACAGCAGATGAGCCTGAATAATCTTACTCAAATGCTTCAGCAAGGAAAGTCAGGACAATTATCACCACAACAGCAGTCTGAACTGCAAAGGTTAGGGCAGCAGCAGGAGTTGATAAGAAAGTCTTTGGAAGAGATGAACAAAGAGGCAAAACAATCGGGACAATCCAAGCGTCTTCCGGCTAATCTTGAAAATATTATGAAGCAGATGCAGGAAGTTATATCAGATATGAAAACTGAAAAGCTTGATGATGAGCTTCTTCAAAAGCAGGAAAAAATATTATCGCGTTTGTTAGATGCACAGCGTTCGATAAACGAAAGAGATTTTGAAAAACAGCGTGAATCAAATACAGGGCAGAACGTTGTTCGGGAATCACCATCTGATCTAAACTTTAATTCTGATAAAGGCAGAAACAGGATTCACGATGAATTAATAAAATCAGTTCAGGAAGGTTATTCACGCGATTATGAGGAACTAATCCGAAAATATTTTGAGGCACTTCAGAAAGAGTCTTCCGACTGAGTCATATTTTGTCTCTTCTCCTCTGCACTATTGAAAAAATTCTTATTCCGTTATTTAATGCTTAAATTAAGTTTAAGTAAATTTATTCGAGTTATCATTAAATGGAAGAAGTATTCAATTTTGCTCTTACACTGGCACTGCACATAAGTCAATGTGAAGCTGCATGCATATTGAAGATTTCAGACTCCGACAAAACATCGGTAGTGGAAAAATATAGAAATGAAACCACTCCTGATCGGACCATAAATTCAATCCTGCCTTTTATCAAAATTACTGATGGCTCAATTAAAATTTCACAACCTGGAAAGTTAATTGCGAATTATCCCAAAGTTGTGTATGGTGAAAAAATTTTTACCGTTGGGCAGCAAGGATATTATTTTGTTCTGATTTCACTTTCACAACCGAATATCAAACCATCAATAAAAAAGATGATAGATTCATTAATCCAAGTGTTAGGAGAAAATTATAGCAGTACCCTGATACATACGACTCCGGAAAATTCAGCTGATAAAAATCAATTCTTTATGCTTTCTGATGATTTTATCTTTTCATTGAACCGGGAAGGGAAATTTATTGAGGTAAATCCGGCAGGCGAGTTTATGCTTGGTTATTCACTTAACGGACTAACCGG
>JAEXTA010000048.1 GCA_023453665.1 Bacteroidota bacterium
ATTTGTTCCAGTGAAGAGCCGGCTTTTTCTGCCAGTTGTTTTCCTGCTTCAACTTCGTTTGTACCTTGCTGCATCGATTGAACCGCTTCGGATGTATCCTGCTGAATATGTTTTATCATAGAAGCGATTTCTTTTGTTGCTTTGGTAGTGCGTTCTGCTAATTTTCTTACTTCATCTGCAACAACGGCAAAACCTCTTCCCTGCTCACCTGCCCGGGCAGCTTCTATTGCAGCATTTAGTGCAAGCAGATTTGTCTGATCTGCAATATCATCAATGACCTGGATTATTTCTCCAATCTGATCGCTGTTTTTACCTAATGCCTGAACGGTCTCTGCACTTTTTCGTACAACATCAGCAATTTTGTTCATACCGGCAATTGTCTGTTTTACAATTTCACCGCCTTCATTTGCAACCTGCCCTGCATATTTACTCGCATCGGATGCATTAACTGTATTCTTAGTTGTTTCGTAAATAGTTTTTGTCATTTGTTCAATTGCGCCGGCAACTTCGGATGCCTGGGATGATTGTTCCTGAGAACCCGCTGCCATTTCTTCTGTACTTGAACTGATCTGATTTGATGCGCTGGCTGTTGCTTGTATCGATTCTGCTACCTGACTAATGAGTTCTGATAAGGAATCACCAAGCCTGTTTATATCATTTTTAAGTGTTTGATGTTCACCTTTAAATTCTCCGGTCATTCTGGCGGTCAAATCACCGGTAGAATATTTTGCCAATACCGTCGATCCTTCTTTTATCGGCTCGGTTAAATAATCAAATGTTTTATTGAAACCGTGAATTATTTTTTGAAAAATTCCCTTATGGGCGGATTCTTTCGCACGTTCTGAAAGTTTACCGAGTTCAGCCGCTATTGAAAGAGACTTTGCATCAGTAGATAATGTATTTAATGATTTTTTAATCTGCTGAACCGATAAACCGAGTGAGTCCTCATCTGAAAGAACGACGACATCAGAATCAAAATTTCCATCTGCAAATTCGCTTAGTGTTTTTGCCTGAGTCGTAAGATTTTGTTTTAAAAGTTTAAGTGAATCTGACATTTCACCAAATTCATCTTTTCTTTTACAATTAATTTCTGCATTAAGATTTCCTTTTGAAAATTCTTTTGTTGCCCTGATGAATTTAAATAAATCATTGAGAATATTTTTCTTAACAAGGAATACTATAAATGACCAAACAAATACTACGAGCACAAGTATTAATATCGCTCCGAATATCCTCTCATTTGCAATTGTCGCCTGAACCGTTTCCATAGAGTATCTTAAACTCATAACTGCATATACATCACCGGCATTTCCTTCGTGACAATCAAGACAGGATTCATCAGCTAATATCGGGCTGACTGACCTGAACACAGGCTTGTCATTAAAATCTTCATTCAGATTTATTTCCTGTTTGGATGATAAAACTTTTTGTTCAACGACATCCATGGTTTTTGCGTCATCTGAATTTATAAGTTCGCCCGGTATTATTCTTAATTCTTTTATGTTTTCAACGCTCTTCATTCTTTCAATGAACGGTTCAATATCTGTAACACCCTGTGACATTGAAAAGATTATTGATTCTTTCATTGATTTATTTAGTTCATGTATTGTCTTATCCGCCGATTCAAGTTTTGAATTTTCTGAATAGATAAGAAATATTAACAGCCCTACACTTAAAAGTGAGAAAATTCCTAATGCCACAGACATTGAAATTCTTCCCGACACTGAAGTTTTGAATGAATTTATTTTCATTTTATTCCCGCGTTTATTCCACATTATTAATTCAAATTGATGGATAGCCGCTTAAACGTAATTAAGCCTAGCAGGAAAAAATTGAAAGAGAAAGCCCAACCCTGTTTGATATTAGCCGCAATTTATCTGAGAATATTCAACAAAGTTTTGAACTGTTTTTTAGACTCTAAAGCCTTTTCAATTCAAATGAAATAAAGTCTTAACCGATTCCTGCCAATTATCACATATGTTGCTAACACAATTATATCGCTGCTATAAAAAACTTTTGCGACACCTTTACTATCGGATTAAATGAAAATTATTTTAGATAAACATATTGCGGGTCAGTATTTGGGTCTTAGTTGTTGATTGTTGAAACATTTTTTTGGGGGAAATGCTGAATTATTGTTCATAATCAGGTATTTAAACACTTATTACTTCCTATAAAAAGAAAATCCCTTGACGTAAGGGATTTTCTTCAATTCAATATAAGAGAGAACAAATTTTACTTTTTAAACACGCTGAACCATTTATCCAGTGTACCTTTTTCCATTTTAGAAACCTGTTCCAGTTCGCCTGCATCCAGCCAGATACCTTCGCAGTTTGAACATTTATCAACAGGTATATCTTTGTATTTTATTTCTATAAGCTGCTGACCGCATTTAGGACAATGCATATAGTGCAGCTCTTTTAACTTAATTTTTTCTTCTTCCTGTTGTCTGGAAATTTTTTCTTCTTCTTTTTTTCTGCGTTCTTCAAATTCCAGGCGAAGAAAATATTCATCTTCTTTTTCAGATGGTTTTACCGGCATTTATCCTCCTTGATTTTGTATTAAATGAAATTGATTTAATTACTCCGTCCAAATAACGGGCTAAAGACTCATATTGTCTTTCTTATTTAATAAGAATCATCTTTTTTGTTGAATAAAAATCCCCAGCTTTTAATGCATAATAATAAACTCCGCTTGGTAAAGTTTCAGCATTGAAATCAATGGTATAATTGCCGGGTGATTTAACTTCATTAACGAGAGTTACTACCTCATTACCGAGTATATCATACACCCGCAAAGTAACATGAATTGAGGAAGTATTATAATCATTCCCGATAGTAAATTTTATTTTAGTTGAAGGATTAAAAGG
>JAEXTA010000241.1 GCA_023453665.1 Bacteroidota bacterium
TTTTTTTTAACAATTACCTCCACTTCATTGCACCGGTGGTTTTATCTTCCTTAGTTGAAACATATCCTTCGGAAGTATATTTAAGAAATTTATTCTCAGTATTCCTTTTTGTCGATGATCTGTTATAAACAGTTTCTCTTTTGTTATTAACTGTTTCAAATGGCTCTTCGGTGTATTGAACAGATTTTTGTTTGCGTTTTTGTTCTTCCTCAAAATTGAGGAACAGCGGCTGGTGCATTTGCTGGCTTTCAGAATATACAGGCTGCTCAATGTAAATACTTTTTGGCAATGCTGCTTCATCCGGCGTAACAAGTTCAGCTTTGATTTGTGATGGCGGGGCTGTTTGAATTTGTTCACCTTTATTTTCACGGATCTTATAAAGGATATAAGCTCCTATCGCAAGCAGAAATGTACTGATTGTTGCAACCAGGATAATTGTCGAAAGTATTGGTATAAGTTCCATAAAAACCTTTCAGAATAAAAATTGTTTTAAATTTTAGCTGCCCCAAGCCGTTCGAGTTTTCCCCAGCCCATTTTTATGCCGAGAAACTCTTCAATTGTTGACATAGCTTTACAAATATCTATAATCAGTATAAAGAACATTCTGTAAATAATCGCGTAACCAATAAGCCTTATTTCCTCTTTCTCAACCGCTATACAATATAACGCAGTAATTAAATCAAGCAGAGCAAGACCAGCCCACCAGAAAAACAAAAGTGATGAAAATCCAAAAAACACGGCAGCGATAATAAAGAATAGATTTGCAGCAATGTTCATAGCCGGCCAGATCAGCGCTTCATAAAACATCATCCATAAAATTATTGTATCACCAAAATTTATTGTCGGGTTTATCATTAATTTTTTATGTTTTTTAATTGATTGAATTATGCCGCGTGTCCATCTGTAACGCTGTTTCAGTAACTGTTGAATTTTTTCGGGTGCTTCAGTATATGATATTGATTTGGGTTCGTAATAAATCTTCCAGCCGCTTGCAAGAATTTTTAATGTAAGATCTGCATCTTCTGCAAAAGTATCGCTTGAATAATATCCGGCCTGTTGTATAGCTTTTTTTCTGAACAAGCCAATCGGACCAGGGATAATGTTAACGAGCTTAACAAAACTTTGTGCACTTCTTGCCATATTCAAACCTTCAATATATTCAAGCGCCTGAAGGTCAGTAATGAACTTTCGCCTGTTCAAAACTTTTACATTACCAGCAACTGCACCAATTTCAGGATTAGTAAAATGACGAACTGCCATTTTTATAGAGTCGGGTGAAAGTTGTGAATCACCATCCATACACAAAACATATTCTGCATCAGAGACTTTTATTCCATAATTAAGTGCGCTTGCTTTACCGCCATTTGGTTTATTAATGAGTGAAATTTTAATCTCAGAATATTTTCCTTTTCTGAATCCGACTAACTCCTCTGCAACTTTTTTTGTGTTATCGGTTGAACCGTCATTTACAATAATTATTTCATAATTGTTGTAGTTTAATTCAAGTAAAGAACGGATTGATTCCTTAATCACTTTCTCTTCATTGTAAACAGGAATGATAATAGAAACAAACGGATGAAAACTATTTTTTGATTTGAAGGTGTATTCATTCAGGTAAAGATAAGCCATTGCCAGAATTGTGAAGTACCGTATCAACAAAATAAAAAGGAAAATAACGAGTGCAACAATTGTGGCGTACTCAAATAATGAACTTACGGAAAGTACCGTTTTGGGGAGAGTATAAATAATAATCAATAATAGGATAAGCGAAATAAATCCACTGACAAAAATTCTTTTCAGATATTTTTTGCCATAGTTATTTCCATCCTGCTGACCATTTGTGTTGTTAAAGATCAGCAGCGTTCTTCTTAATCTATCTTTACTTTTCGAATTCATAAAACGCGTTTTTTTGCAAAAAATTCAATAATAGTGCCACCGAAAAGATTTGTATTCAAGTCGCATGTCAAGAATAATTTATTCCGTTTGTAACACAATTGGATACACTATTTAGTTTGTATCAATGTAGAACAAGATACATTAAAGATTTATTGCTAATTATTAATAACTGTCAGCAAATCCCTTTATTTAAGATTAAAAAAGTTATAAGGTCCAGAATAATGAAATCCCCGCAGAAACCGAGCTGTATCCTGTTTCCTGCTGAACAGTACTCCCGGCAGCTACTCTGACCTGCAGAGTTAGTTTTTCAAAAAATCGATGAGTTAACGAACCTGATATTTCCCGCAGTAAAAAATCATTTGCGGGTATGTATCCGACTTTTCCACCAAGAAGAGCATTCGTTTTTTTGTTCTTAAAAAAATTCCATTCCGCCCAAAGACTGTGTGATTCGAAATTATCAGGACTCCAGTATAACAAAGAACGTTCTTTATAGTTGATATAAGAATATTCATATCCTGCTGAAATTTTATTGCTAAAATTTTCTCCTAATTTTAAATCAAGATGAAAGCCGTTATTACTGTCTGAAAGCGTATTGTACATAAACCGACCGGACATAAATGTAGTGGTCGTCGCAAAGTACTTTCCGTTTACAGAAATATTTTTTGCATCGATTCTTTCATCAACAAGAAACGGAGAATACATAATGTGTGCAGCGTCTGAAGCAAAAAGCGATACGGTAAATAAGTATTCCGATTCTTTTTCTGCTTTTACTGAAATCTCCGTAATATTTTTATTTATTGAATTGTTAAACCTGGTCCTGCCAAACCCTGCTGATGCAGAAATGTATTTATTAAGCTTTAAATAGATACTTCCTTTTAAAATATTAAAGTCAGTATCTGTGGAATCTGACTGAAGATCACCACGATAAAATGAAATCCCTGCGGCTATATAATCAGTTAGACCGATCTGTAATCCGAGACCCTGTGTACGATAGTTTAACCCAATGTTATCATTAAAAAAATTAGCTTCAGGTGTCAACATAATGTATGAAGGAAATTTTCCCTGTTCACCTGAGTAATCATCCGGCGACAGCCATTTTAATCTTTTGTTTATTATATATGATTCGGGTGATACTAAAAGCATTTCATTGTAAACCTGTTTTGCGTTACGGTCAAGTCCATTTGCCAGATATGCATCGCCAAGAAGTAATTTCACCTCACTGTTTTCAGGATAACCTGAATTTAATTTTTTAAACTCACGTAATGCCATCACTGAATCACCGCTCCAAAGATGCAGTTTCGCTTTTTGTAATGCATCGTTAAATATAAATTCATCCAGAAGTAAATCTTCATATACTTTTATTGACTGCTTATAATTTCCATCGCATTGATATGCATTGACTAGTTCTCTCAATACATTTTTGTTGTCTGGTTCTTGTTGTAAATACTTTTTATAAAGATCAATCGCCTTTTTACAATTTTTGTAGTAGGATGCATTCCTCGCTTCTTCAAGAATAGAAAAAAGTTTTTGATTTTCTGATTCTTTATGAATCATTTCAAATTGAAGTTTCAGGTCGGTCAATCGTGGTTCTTTGGGATTTATTAACTCGATCCGGTGTATAAAACTTTGTGCTTTCTCAATATTTCTCAACCTTAACACAATAGCTGCAGCAGTTATTAAAAACTCCTGGGAGTCTTTCAGTTGGGAATTTAAGAGATTTATATCTGATTCAAGTTCAGCATTTATTTCATCTGCCCATAATGAGTAATTAAGTTTAAGTAAACGGAATTCAGGATTATCGGGGTTTTGAAGTATAAGTTTTTCTATTTCATTTTTTGTTGTGCAATAATCCTTAAACCAGGATGAATGAACGGCAAACATATAACGAACATTTTCATTATCAGGATTTCTTGAGAGGAATTCTTCATACATTATTTTTGCAGATGGATAGTCTTTAATGCTTATGTATGATTCTGCAATCTTTAATAAGAGTTTTTCATCATCAGGATTTTCAGAATAACGTTTTTTAAGTTTTGTTATGAGTTCAGAATAGTATTTGCTTCTTTTCTCATGAAGTTCAGTTGAAAGAATTTTGTATTCGTCAGAATAAATCTTAACACCGGATAATTTTTCTAATTCTTTTTCGGCTTCATCAAATCGGTTGGTTTTAATTAATTCTTTTATAAGGTTAACTCTTGTTTGATGATCATCAGGGTTGGATTTCAATTTTCTGAAATACCTGTCAATAGCGTAGCCAAAAGATTTATTCTGACTAAAACTTCGTTTCGATGTATCATTAACCACATAGACAAAGCCATTCCCTTTAGCCTGTTCTAGACCATCAATTGCTTCCTTAAAATATAGGCGCAACGTTAACGCGTTCTCAAATGCCTCAATAGCAGTTTTATTTTTCCCGAGCCATAAAGAGAAATATCCATATCTTGACCACAATCGGTGATCATCGGGATATCGATCTGTATATTTTTTTAGTACCGGTTCACCTTTGGAAATTTTATTCATCTTCGCAAGAATTTCACTGTACCTTATTATTTCATCTGCAGATGCTTCTTCCATTAAAAGATATTTGTCATACCATTCCTCAGCCGCTGCCCATTCACCCAGATTTTTATACGCCTTACCGATTTCCAGATAATTACCGGGAATATCTGGATTGATTGCTATTTCACGTTTGTAGCCGGCAATTAGATTTTTAAGAAACACATACCAAGTATCAGTTATTCGTCAAAGATTTTCCTGAATTGATTTATCGGAAGGATTTAATTTATTGGCAGTGCGTATATCATAAACTGCAAGTTCGTATATACCACGTTTTTCATAACAGATTGAGCGGAGTGTGTAACCATCTGTTTTTTGGGGATTAGCAGAGATGTACCTGTTAAGCAATTCAATTGCTTCGCCATATTTTTCATATTTAATATGATCAAGAGCTTCACGCTTAAGCTGATCGGAATTATTTTGCGAGAAAAGACTTGTGAAAATCAAAAGAGATAAGATGACTATCTTTTTCATCATCATATCTTCCGTTAATAATAACCGGGCTGATCTTTTTCCTGGGTTTCATCTACAAGCAGCTGCTGGAACATATCATCTGCATTTTGAATCTTATCATTAACAATCGCAGCAAAGACAGAAATGTATTGCATTGCTTTATTCAGATAAACAGGATCTGTTCCCGGAAGGTTGCTTCTGATTTTTGCTAATAAACTGTTCAATCCTTTCTGATCTTCTTTTGTCATCAGAACTACAATTTTATTTTTTATCTGGCAGATCTTGTCTTTTCTGTCAGTCGATAATCTGATTGCATTCTGTAACTGGTTTAACGTTAATATTCCTTTTGTTTCAGCACTTAGATCAAGTTTAAATGATACCATTGTAAAAACCTGTCCTGTACTTTTAAACAGTGCAACCTGGTTATTTACAATAAGTGTAAAGTCATTAATGTTATAAAGGTTTGAAAAGAAAATATCTTCTTTAGGAATTTCCATTTCACTAAGTGATCTGTAACGTGTATCACTTGTTCTGGAAAATTTTTTCACTGATAACCCGGAATCTTTCGGTTCTTCAAAATCAACCGTTACACCTTTATAAGGTTCAATGTGGTAATCAGCTTTAAACTGACCTTCAGTATGACCAACATTTGGAGTTATGATCATACTTCCTCCCTGTGTTCTTCGGTGTGCATCATCTTTTTTCTGAAGATAAATCACACCGGTTGAATATGCTGCCAGAGCATCCGTAATTGCTCTTGCACCGGCAGTTGCAGGGTCACCGATTATAAACAAACTTGTAATCGATGCTTCTTCAATACTATCTGTTGTTTGAAGAAAAACCTCCTGGAGAACATTTAAATTTTTGAAGGCGATAAAAGGAGTTAGTTCATCAAAAACAATTTTATTCGGCTGATATTGTTCTACTACAGTAACAATATCTTTTAAGTATTCGGCAAGAAACGGATCCGGATTATTAACATCTTCAAGATTTCCGGGCGGTGCAACTCTTACAACAATTATTTGATTCTGATTCATATAATGCTGCAGGTCAAAATCTATGGATGCCGCGTGGATCAGAAGATCCTTCGGTCTCATACTTGTGAAGTACAAGCACACCTCTTTTTGCCGAGCACACTCCATCGCATACTGTAAACCGATGAGTGTTCTACCGGATTTACGAGGTCCGATTAAAAGGTAAGTACCGCCCCGGTAGAACCCACTCCAAGCGTTATCTACCAGTGCAATACCTGACGGTATTAGTTGAATTTTTTTCCTCATAGCCCCTCGAAATTTCTGTAAATTTGCCAAATACTATGCCGTAATATCATTAAATCTTTATTTACTATTCAACAAATAATCAAACATAACTTTTTTGTGATGACCTAATGAGAGACACGATTTTTTTTATTGTATTATAATGCAACAAAATGTACTAGCTAATTTTTAATGTCAGAATAATATCCAATAACGAAAAAAGCTGCCGCATTGCTGATGATTGTAGCTTCATTTGTTATAAAATTCATCCTGTTATCTGAATATTGAATATCATCATTAAAATATTTGTACTCGTTATTATCGCCGAAAAATTGTTGTTGAATTTTTAACGGCGCTGGTCCTCCTGCCAGAGCACCCGGCAAATTTCCATGATTAAAGTATGCAATCTGTGAATGAATTTCTTTAGTAAAATTGTCTCCGAATCCATTAATAAAAGATACACCCCACCTGTTTCGTCCAAGTATATAATCACGTGAAAGTGTTGATATATGACGAAAGGAAATATCACCTGTCAATGAGTGAAAGAGTATTTCAGTAATTGCAGTTCCTAAAAATGAATGAGTTGTTCCCCATGAGTAATCTAACGGTTCATTAAAATCATTCGATCTCATGTTTTCATGATAGTATTGAAGACTTTCTTCAAGATATTTTATTTTCCGTTCATCATACTTTGCAACTTTATACTGAGCGATTGAATTCATATTACCGTAACTCCACCAAAAATCCGCACCTGCATTATCACAAAGTAATTTAGCATCATCCAAAAATCTTTGTTCACCAGTAGTTTCATATAATTCGATTGCACCCAATGCAAGTTTGCCTTCATAATGTATATCTTTATAAAATTCTGCGCCGGAAGAATCAATATCCGGAATTGAATCTTTCATTTGATAGAATTTTAGTGCTGTACTGATGCATCGATCTGAAAATTCTTTATTACCGACATCCGATTTCCAGATACGTGCCGCCATAGCAAGTGCGGCTGAATAAATGCCCACAATATTTTTCCCTATTCCCTGATATCCAGTCCTGCTAAACTGCAATGAATCATGTTCCGGTAAGCGCCATTTAAGTGTATGATCTATTGTATCCTGAACCTGTGTGATAAGTTTATCACCTGAATAATTACATCTTAATAACCAGTCTAACCCTATTTTAGCTTCATCCAAAACATCAGCTACACCATTTTTATTTTTATCAAAGCCATATTTTTCTTTATCGAATTCATAAGAAAACATTAATAAGTAAGTAGTATATGCGGTTGTGGAAAGAAATTTTATATAGTCTCCGGCATCATGCCATCCGCCAGTTAAGTCAGCTTTTATTGAATCAGGCTCGCCGGCAATTTTTGTTACATCGGACAAATGACATTTTTCATGCAATAATGGAAAGGTTGGTCCGCATCTCTGATAACTGAAAAACAGCAGAAGTGTATCCGATATGTCATTGTAAATATTATCTGAAATAATGAAAGAGTGAGATTCAATTCCTGATATCTCAATAAAATACTCACCAGGAAATTTTAATTCAGTAAAATCAAACTCTGTAAAGTATTTAAATCGTGTATTAGTTTTTTGGGGAGATGTTTTGATCATTAAGTCTGCATTTAACACTAATGAACTGTCCCCAACTCTTCGAATATTAATTGTATTAAGCGTTAGTTCCTTTTCTGAAAATACTATTCCGCTTTTTAAATCTTCAGGCAGATACCCTAACTGATTAATTCTTATAAAAATTTCCGACATTCTGCTATTCTGACCAAACAGCAGAGTTGAAATAAGAATATTCAGAAAAAAAAATTTAGCAGCCAATTCGGATTTCAAATTTAATTATTGATCTGGTGTTAGTTGGAAGCCCCGGTTTTTAGTTTTGTGTTCGCTATAAGCTGAAAAAAACTGACAGGAATTCAAAATAAATTCCTGTCATTACGAAAATCATTTATTTGATTTATCAAAATCAGTTCCGATAATAACATCCCATGTCGGGGAACTTACACCGAATCCTTTCTTTGAATCCATATAGTGATGTTTCATATGATGGTTTTTAATTGCCAGCCAGAATTTGTTGTGCATATTATAATGATGAATTGCGTAGTGTGTCATATCATATACAAGATAGCCAAGTATAAAGCCGACAAAAAAAGGTGCTACAAGAACTGTCCCCAGAATGAACTCAAATAAAAAATAAAATAATATTGCTAATGGAACACTCACCGAAGGAGGCATAACCAGGCGTCGCGAATCGCTGGGATAATCATGATGCACACCATGAAAAATAAAATGAATCCTTTCGCCAATTTTTGATTTCGGCTGGTAATGAAAAATAAAACGGTGAAGTGTGTACTCCGTTAGAGTCCAAACAGCCACTCCCAAAAGAAATACGGAAAAAATTGTGATAAACTGAAGTTCAAACTTTACGATTGATATAAAAAGAAAATATATTATCACCGGTATATAGACTATAACAGGCACTGCAGGATGCACCCGTGAAAATGCTTCCAGAAAATCACTCTCAAACATCCTTACTGTTTCGTCTTTATTGGATACAAAATTTTTTTGCATAGTTAACTCATCGTTTTTATATGGCGACAAATTTAATAATTTTTTGTCAATAATAAACAAACAGTAAATGTTGTTTTATTAAATATTTACAGGAAATAAAAGGATTTTATAAAAAGATATCCCGTTGTTATAAACTAATAATTATTTAAACTTTGAATAATGACTGAATTGATTTTTATTTGAAATTCTTATTTAAAGTTTTCATATTCTATTCAGGATTTAACATTTTAACAGTGAATCTTTAACCGTCAAAACTGCGGAGGATTAATGCCACAAAACGGACAGAGAGAAGAATGGGGAACTAAGATTGGACTGATTCTGGCTGTTGCCGGGAACGCCGTAGGACTTGGAAATTTTTTACGCTTTCCGGTTCAGGCTGCTCAAAATGGCGGCGGGGCATTTATGATTCCTTACTTTATTTTTTTCCTGATACTCGGCATCCCATTAATGTGGATTGAATGGGGTATTGGCAGAAACGGCGGAAGATACAAACACGGAAGTGCTCCGGGAATGTTTGATGTAATCTGGAAAAATAAACTCGCTAAATATTTTGGTGCACTTGGGCTGTTCATTTCGATGACTATACTTATTTATTATACTTATATAGAATCGTGGACGTTAGGGTTTAGTCTTTTCTCAATCTCAGGTCTTTACTTTGATGAAACAACTGCTGCAAGTATGAAGAACTTTCTATATAGTTACCAGGGAAGAGAAACCGGTCATCATTTCACAAGTGTCCTTCCTGCTTACGGTATTATGCTTGTAACTTTCGCACTTAACTTCTGGGTGTTATATAAAGGAATTTCAAAAGGAATAGAAAAGCTTGCAAAGATTGCTATGCCTTTGTTATTAATCTTTGCGATCATTCTTGCAGTAAGAATTTTTACTCTCGGCACTCCTGATCCTTCAGTTCCTGAAAATTCAGTTATGAATGGATTCGCATTTATCTGGAATCCTGACTTCAGTCAGCTTGGTGACCCCAAAATCTGGTTAGCTGCTGCCGGGCAAATATTTTTCACGCTCTCAGTAGGTATGGGCACAATACACGCGTATGCCAGTTACTTAAAACCAAAAGATGATATTGCACTTTCAGGATTAACCACTGCATCAACAAATGAATTTGTTGAAGTAGTACTCGGTGCAAGTATAGCAATTCCAGTAGCGGTTGCATTTTTCGGTTTGGATATGACAAAGGAATTTGCAAAAGGCGGAGCTTTTGACCTTGGTTTTGTTTCAATGCCATTAATATTCGGAAGCAAAGCATTTCCTCTCGGAGCTGTATTCGGGTTTCTTTGGTTCTTACTACTATTTTTTGCCGGTATAACTTCATCAGTTGCAATGGGTCAGCCTGTTGTAGCATTTCTTGAAGATGAATTTGGGATGGACAGAAAAAAAGCGGTTTGTTTGCTGGCATTGGTTGTAATGATAGCTGTTCAGTTTGTAGTATTCTTTTTAAAATTTGGTTTCCTTGATGAAATGGATTACTGGGCGGGAACATTTGGTTTAGTCGTATTCGCTCTCATCGAAACAATATTATTTATGTGGGTTTTTGGTGCTGATAACGCATGGAAAGAAATGAACGAAGGCGGAGATTTTCAAATACCAAGAGTATTCTATTATATTATGAAATACATAACCCCGCTTGTCCTATTTATAATCATGATCTGGTGGCTTGTCAATGATGCAATTCCAATATTACTTCTTAAAAATGTTCCGGCGGAAAATGTTCCGTATATCTGGGGTGCAAGATTATTAATGCTTCTTCTATTAAGCGGCTTATTCTATCTCGTTAACAAAGCATGGGCAAATCACAAAATGGAGGAAATGTAATGGGATTATCTACTGAAGGAATTGTTTTTATTTCCTTTGCGTGGGGTTCAATAATAATTCTTACACTTTATTGTTTTATAAGAGTTATTAAATCAGAGAGAAAAAAATAAAAAAGGGATGATATAATTGTCATCCCTTTCAAGAATTAATTATTATCTGGTCAAGCTACAACATCACCGTTTTCTCTGACCTGTTCATTTGGAGGAAAATCAGTAAACGGTTTGTGAGCAGTGTTACTTTCCGCAGTGGCAAGTTTTATTCTGCCATCTTTTAAATTCTTATATAGCATATCATTTTCCATAAGGTAGAAGAACTGTTCTTTAAATTCTTCCAGTGATATCCCACAGGTTGCGGCATACTTTGCAAGTTCATGCGGATCTTCAAAATCTGCCTGGTTCAACCTTAACATATATCTTCGTGCTATATAAAAAGATTCCGAACTTGGATCAACCATTCTTACTCTTGCCCGGTTTGTAACGGGATCAAGTATATCATTAAAGTATAATGGAACAAAGTGTCCGTTTTGTATTGAAACCATTGCACCGCTTCCGCCGTTTAGTATGAATTGTGCGGCTGAGAAACCCAGGTCTCTTGTGTATTCCATATCATAAGGAATCGGATCAGCGCAGCGAAGTTCGTAACCGATATTTTTTGCTACTATTGTTGATTTAATACCGAATTGTTTTAGTCTTTCCTGAACTTTGTATTTTAAAATTTCACCAAAATTTACCTCAGCAATCCTGATATTATCATGAGCGTCACGCTCAACATCAACAAGAGATTCAAAATCTTTCGCATCAAGATGTTCGACCAATCCTTCTGCAAGTATTGCAACACCATCTCTTCTTCCGTAACTCAACCGCTTGATTATTGCTCCGACAAGTACATCTACAATATGTGAGAACCCGATTTTTATTTTCGGAAATTCTTCGGGGATGAGAGTCAATGTAGCACCTGTTGCTTTACCGATACCTAATGCAAGGTGTCCGGCTTTTCTACCCATCGAAACTACAAAATACCATCTTGAAGTTGTTTGAGCATCAACCATAAGGTTCTTAACAATATCAACGCCTATATGTCTTGCTGTTTGAAATCCGAATGTAGGAATTCCGTGCGGAAGATCAAGATCGTTGTCAATAGTTTTAGGAACATGAACAACTTTTATTCTTCCGGCAGCCATCTCATCGACTTTTAAAGCGCTGAAAGCCGTATCGTCTCCGCCTATTGTTATCAGTTTATCAACATTTAATCTGAGTAATGACGTGACTGTATTTTCAAGATGTTTTTTATCTTTAGTAGGATTAGCTCTTGCAATACCGATATATGAACCACCTCTGAAATGTATCCGGCTGACATTGTGTATGGTCAGATCTTTAACGTGTGAAATCTCACCTTCCATAATCCATTTAAAGCCATCTTTTATTCCGATTACTTCAATGCCTTCAACTGCCGCTCTTATTGTTGCGGCACCAATCACACTATTGATTCCTGGTGCGGGTCCTCCCCCAACGAGTATAGCCAGCTTTTTGGGTGCAATTGACATTTTAAGAACTCCTTTTATCTCCTCTCAAAGTAAATTAAAGCACTTTGAGTTTAGCAAATTTTAACATTAGTTGTTTAACATTATTACCTTCAAATGACACCGTAGCTTTAAGTGTATCGCCGGCACCGGTAACCTGAGTAACTTTGCCTAATCCGAATTTTTCATGCATTACCCTGCTGCCTGGTCTCAATGATTTGTTATCCTGGTTAAAGTCTTCGTAATCAACGGTTTCAAAATATTCGTAATAAATTTCTTTCTTAGATTTACGCAAAGCATTTTTTCTTCCGAAACCTCCCTGAATTTCAGAATATGTAGCCGGATCTATTTCATCGATGAATCTGGACCTGCTTTGATAAGCTACTTCACCAAATCTGTAACGCGATCTTGCGTGTGAGATGTAAACTTTCTGCTGCGCCCTTGTTATTGCAACATAAAATAATCTTCGTTCTTCTTCTACAGTTGCATCTGTACTGAATCTGTTTGATAGTGGAAAAATATCTTCTTCACATCCTGAAATAAAAATTATCGGAAACTCAAGACCTTTGGCGCTGTGCACTGTAAGCAATGTAACTACATTCTGATCATCAGCATAGGTATCAATGTCGGATATTAATGACACCTCTTCAAGATATTGTTCAAGTTTAATATCCTTATTTGAGTTCGAATAATCACTGAGTGCTGAAAGTAATTCATTAATATTTTCCCACCTGCTAATTGATTCAGGTGTATTCTCCTCTTTAAACATTCTGAGTATTCCAAGTTCATCAAGTAATGCTCGTGATAATTCGCCTACTGATAATTTATCTTTCAAGCCGATATATTTCTCTAGAAGTACTCTAAAACCCTTAACATTTTTTTGAATGCGTTCTTTTATATCTATAACTTCAAATACGCGGGACATTGTATCAAACATTGTGATGTTATGTTTACGCGCAAATGCAGTCATCCTTTTTATTGTAGTACTTCCAATTCCTCTCTGCGGAAAATTCATGATACGCAGTAAACTTTCCTCGTCATTCTGATTTGAAAGGACTCTCAAATAAGCAATTACATCTTTAACTTCTTTTCGTTTGTAGAACTCGATACCACCGATTATTCTGTAAGGAATTTTTTCGCGACGGAAAATATCCTCAAGTGCACGTGACTGGGCGTTGGTTCTGTAAAGAATTGCAAAATCTTTAAGGGCGAGTTTCTTTTTTGAAATTTCCTGTTTGATTGATTTTGCTATCTGGTAAGCTTCATCTTTTTCATCTGAACACTTTACAAGCGTAAGACTTTCGCCGTCATTGTTTTCTGTCCACAGAGTTTTTACAAGCTGATTTTTATTATTCTTAATTACAGAATCAGCAGCTAACAATATTGTTTTTGTAGATCTGTAATTTTGTTCGAGCTTGAATATTCTGTGTTTCGGAAAATCTTTTTCGAAGTCCAGCATATTACCAACATTAGCACCACGCCAGCTATAAATACTTTGTGCATCATCACCAACTACGCAAATTTTTCCTTCACGTGAAGTAAGCATTTTAAGTAATTCATATTGCGCTTTATTTGTATCCTGGAATTCATCTACAAGTATATACTGAAACATCTTTTTATACTTCTGAAGAATCTTAGGATGACGATCAAATAATTCAATTGGTTTCAGCAAGAGATCATCAAAGTCCATAGAATTATTTTCAATCAATCTTACCTGGTATTCATCAAATATATCTGCAATTTTTTCTTCTATCATAGAACCTTTATGTTTTTGCCTGTACTGCTTAGGCATAATCATATGGTTTTTTAAATAACTTATTCTATGTCGTACTGAATTAGCTGTAAGTCCGTCAATTTCAATATTGAATGATCCCATTATATTCTGCACAAGTGAAGAAGAATCTTCAACATCATAAATCGAAAAGTTGCTTTTAAAATCCAGGTTTCTTGCTTCAATGCGGAGTATCTTCGCAAATATCGAATGGAAAGTACCCATCCAGAGTTTATCAGCTTTGACACCGATTAATTCTCTAATTCGGGATTTCATTTCATTGGCTGCTTTATTTGTAAATGTAAGAGCCAGTATTTCTTCGGCGTTATAACCTTTATCAATAAGAAAAGCAATTTTGTAAGTAAGCACTCTCGTTTTACCGGAACCAGCACCGGCAACTATCATTACCGGACCATCATCATACTCGACTGCTTTTTTCTGTTCGTTGTTAAGAGATTTTAAACTGATCATAAACCTTCAAATGTTTAAAAATTTTGATTGCAAATATATGGAAATGAATATCGAATTAAAAGACAGAAAAGCTGTGATGATAGTAAGTGTGATAATTAAATAACTATTAATCGGGTGTCATGATTTTTATTAATTGATATACAAAAAAATGTCATTAATGCTTCTCTTGTAAATTAAATTTATTTGATTTAAGTTCATCATCGCAAGGAAAGAAATTTATTCAACATTTGAATGACAGGCAGCTAAATATCAAGATAGTGAAATCGAATCGACCGCTCATACTGTACCTGCATCACAGCTCAAAATTTTATGTAGTTAATTAAGATTGTTTTGAGTCACATAACCAAAATACAAAAGCTATTATGAAAAAATTTTTACTAATCCTTTTTCTACTTATTTGTTCAATCCTTAGTGTGACCAACGCTCAGAATTACGGAACTTTGCGCGGAAGCGTTACAGACTCATTAACCGGTGAATCTCTTCCCTACTCTAATATGCTTCTGGAAGGTACTACTTTGGGTGCATCTGCTGATTTGAATGGGAATTTTATTATCACCGGTATTCCGCCTAAAAACTATGATCTCAGAGTTACATATGTCGGTTATATCACCAAAACAATTCCGGTTCAGATAAAGGCAGGAGAAATGCTTCAAATAAGGGTAAGCCTTGCGCCGAGTAATATCCAATTACAGGCTATTGAATTTATAGGAGAAAAAGTATCTCAGCCAAATGAAACAAACCTTGGATTACAAAAGATAGATATAAGAGAGATAGAACTGCTTCCAAAAGGTGTTGAAACTGATATATTCAGGTCACTTCAGTTTTTACCAGGGGTACAGTCAACCGGAGACGTATCTGCAAGATATTATGTACGAGGAGGAGGCAGTAATCAAAATCTTGTTTTACTAAATGGTGTTTCGGTATATAATCCATTCCATGCACTCGGTCTTTTCAGTATTATTGACCCTGAAATGATTAATGCAGTAGAATTTTATAAGGGCGGTTTCTCTGCAGAATACGGCGGGCGACTATCTTCAGTTTTAAATTTGATTACAAAAGATGGGAATAAAAATCGTTACAGCGGAAGTGCAAGTGTTAGTTTTTTAACTGCAAAAGGATTAGTTGAAGGTCCTATTCCCAATGGCTCTTTTATGTTAACATTCAGGAAGAGTTTATTCAATGACGTACTAAAAAAGTTTATAAATTTTAAAGATGCCCCGTTTGAATTCCATGATCTATCCGGCAAAATAAATTATACAAGTTCAACGAATGCAAGCTTAACAAAAGTTTCTTTACATGGATTCAATAGTCAGGATCAGTTACTGAATGATGATCCGGAAAAAACAGATTATAAATGGTCAAATAATATTTACGGAGGTTACTGGTTCCAGGCATGGGAAAATGTTCCTATATATTCCGAAACAAGTGTTTCATATAGTAGTTTTTCAGGTGACGTTATCCCAAACCTCAGTAATGATAAACAAAGATCCAATTCTGTAAAAGATATAACGTTTAAAACAGACTTCGCTTATATTTATGATAGCAGAGATGAATTACGGATAGGTTATGATCTTAAATCAATAAAAACAAACCTGAATTTTGAGAATCAACAGGGAACACGTTCCTCTCTGTCACATAATGGATTGAGTTTCGGTTTATATGCAAAGTATAAATTCCTAAGATTTGAAGATTTCGGTGCTGATGTCGGAACAAGAATTAATGGTTTAACACTAACCAGCCAAAAAATGTCTATAGCTGAACCGCGAGTAAATTTTTCATACCAGATGTTGCCTGGTTTTATTTTGAAAGCTGCCTGGGGAATATATACACAACAAATGATAACCCTTACAAATGAAAATGAGATCATTTCAATTTTTGAACCCTGGCTTGTAATACCAAATTATCTTAAAGTCCCTGAGGCTATTCATTACGTAGCTGGAATTGAATGGAACAGAATTGAAAACCTGTCCATTAAATCTGAATTTTATTATAAACTTTTAAAACGTACTGCAGAGGTAAATGATCTAAAAGCCTCGGATCTTGATCCGGATTTTGTTACAGGTTCGGGGGAAGCTTATGGCGCTGAACTATTACTTCAGTTCTCAAAAGAGGAATTACAAGCGAGTGCTTCATACTCTTTGAGTTGGTCATACAAAGAACTTAACGGATGGATTTCACATCCGCGTTATGATGTACGACACTCTGTAACTGCAAATATAAACTATGATTTTGGAGATGGCTGGGTTGCAAGCGCAAGCTGGTTTTTCAATTCAGGACTGCCTTTTTCTCAAATACTTGGATATTACGACAAACTATATTTCGAAAATCTGTTCTTCTCAACAGGCCTGTATGGAAACTATCTGCCTTATACAATACTTGCAGACAGAAACCTTGGCAGATTACCAACTTATCATCGACTGGATTTAAGCTTATCAAAAAAATTCAGGATTTATTTTACAGATGTTTCCTTAAGTTTTGATGTTATAAACGCTTACGACAGAAAGAATATTTTTTATTTTGAAAGAGATACCGGAAAGCGTGTTAACATGTTACCAATTTTACCAACAGCATCAATAAAGATTGAATTATGAAAAAGATTTTATTAATAAGTGCCATTACAATTTTTTCTCTCTTTATCATGTCTTGTGAGGAAGATTTTAATCCTAAAACAGAATATAAAGAGCGCTTTATTCTAAATTGTATTGTAAGAGGTGATACCACCCTGCAGTATGCCACTCTGCTAAAAAGTTATTCAATCCCGGGATTCGATCCTTATGAAAACCGGGTTGACCCATTTCTCGAAGGTGCAGATATCAGGATCTGGCATCAGGATGATGTTTACTTTCTGAGAGATACGGTATTAGTCAGAGATGATACTTCAAGATATAACACTCCAATTAATTGCTATTACCTTAGTGGATTTCGCCCTGGTGAAACTGAGGAACTCGAAATAAAAGCAATATTGCCCACCGGTAAAACATTGGTCGGTAAAACAAAACTCCCTGACTATGTTACCTTCAGTTCAGCAAGTGATTTTATTATACCTTCAGATGAAAAAGATAACTTTGCTTTTTTATGGTCGGGTGAAAATAACATTGGATGGTATTTGACGCGCTTCTCTATTTACTACTCAAAAAAAGAAAATGGTGTTGATGTCTTTTATAGTAAAGAAGTCCCGACAAAATATGTTCTTGAAAACGGTAAATGGAATGCAAAATATCCAGTGCCGAGCAGATCAACTGCGGTTGGATTTTTAAATTCTGCTCTCGACTCTGCATTTGCTCAGATATCGGCAGGCGATGAAAATAAAAGTAACTATACCATCAGAGCCGGCGTACTTGAACTTCTGATTTTTGATGAAAATCTTTCAAAGTATTATTCGAGTATTAATGGATTTCTCGACCAATTTACAGTTAGAGTTGATGAGACCGACTATACCAACATTGAAGGTGGGTTTGGTATTTTTGGTTCATACATAAAACAGAATAGAAGTATGAGATTTGAAACATCTTATGTTCAGTCATTTGGTTACACACCTATTAATCCTTAAGTAGGTTATTATTAAATGAAGTTAATACATAAAATATCGTTTCTATCTTTCTTTTTATTTACAGCCATTTCCTGTAACAAAGAACTATCTACTACACCTGAAGAAATACTTGGTCCCAACATAAAACTATTCGTTGAGTCAGATCCACCCGGTGCAAGGATTTTTCTAGACAACAAAAACACGGGTCACTTGACACCTGATACCGTTCAATGGCTGCAGGCAAGAAACTATAAACTCACCCTTAAACTTGAACTGTTCAAAGACACTAACGTCGTTATCACCGTTAACCAGGCACAGATAACTAAAGTAAGACTTGACTACACAAGAAACCCTAATATGAGGGGAACTCTTTACTGTGATACTAATCCGAGAGGCGCTGAAGTTTTCCTGGGTGATTCAAGCACAGGTAAGTTCACCCCTGTTTCAATTGCTAATCTTTATCCCGGTCTTTACACCGTTAAGTTTAAGAAAGAAGGTTACTGGGATGACAGTACATCAACTTATGTTGAAAGTGCCAAGACAAGATACGCCACTGTTAATTTGAGAGATTCCCTTATCTGGGTAAGACTTACAACTGAATCTGTTAACTTCCCTTCTGATTTTCTTACACACGTTGCTATTGAATCAGGATGGATCAAATGGGTTTCTACATTATCAGACGGTTTGATAAGATATGATGACAGAACTTACCAGGTATTTAATGAAACTAATTCACCACTGCCATCAAATACTATTTCAATGGTTGGAATAGATGATTTCGGCAAGAAGTGGATATGCACAAATGACGGACTTGCTGTTTATGATGATGTTAACTGGACTATATACAACACATCAAACTCAGGCATACCCGGTGACCTTGTCAGCTGTGTGGCTTTTGATATAGACGGAAGTGTTTGGGTTGGTACTGCTAACAAAGGACTTGCAAAGTTTGATGGCGGCAGCTGGACTGTGTTTAATACTGATAACTCTGCTCTGCCTTCTAACAATATTAAAACTATTTCTATTGA
>JAEXTA010000124.1 GCA_023453665.1 Bacteroidota bacterium
ATGTTCAATACTTTCTTGGGATTACCATAAACACCGGTGCTGAGTTATCACCGCGAACAAAATTATCATCCGTAGGTTATAGTCTTAATACAAGAAATATAATTGATAACTCAATAACAACCGCTAAAATAGTTGACGGTTCCATAACACAATCTAAACTTCATTCGGGCTGCTCTTTACCTCCTGGAGGAAATGCAGGAGGAGATTTAGGCGGAACATATCCCAATCCTTTAGTTACAAAACTGCAGGGATTTAATATTTCAAATACTTCGCCGCTAAATAACCAGGTGCTGAAATGGAATGGTACAAACTGGACACCATCTACTGATGAAGTTGGTACAGTAAGCGGTACTGCCGGTGGTGATTTATCGGGAACTTATCCAAACCCAACAGTGAGTAAAATTCTGGGAAGAACATTATCCACAACAGCACCAACTAATGGACAGGTACTAAGCTGGAATGGAACTCAATGGACTCCAACGTCACCAACATCAGGAATTGGTGGGAGTGGAACCAGCAGTTATCTTCCAAAATTTACGTCAGGTACATCACTCGGTAATTCAATAATTTATGAAACAAATGATAAGTTAGGGATTGGTACAACAGGACCTACAGCAAAACTTCATTGTGTATCTGATGATGTTTATTCCGGATATTTTAGTTCAAACTATTTGTCAAACTCAACCAATGTTCTGCGTGTGGAATATACTGGTGTCGGAGAATATTCTACAAAAGCGATATCCGGGATCTGTAAACCTGCGGATGGGTATGGCGAAGGAGGCTATTTTAAAGGAGGAAACAAAGGAATTCTGTCAGATGCAGACGCTGGCACTTACACTTCTACATCTGTTGGAGTATATGGCAGGGCTTTTGGAACAGCAGGCAGTCACAGGGGTGTTTGGGGAAGTGCTTCAACAGGAGGAACTTCTAATTATGGTTTGACGGGCAGCGCATCAGATGGAACAACAAATTATGGAGTATGGGGTGGTACATCCGGAGGCACAACAAATTATGCCGTTTATGCCAGCGGTGATCTTGCTTATACAGGCACTTTGATAAATCTTTCAGATATAATGTTCAAACAAAATATCAATTCTTTCTCAGTACTTTCAAAAATCATTCAACTCGAACCAAAAATTTTTAACTACACTTTAGATAGTAAATATTCTCACATGAATCTTCCATCCGGCAATCATTACGGTTTAATTGCTCAGGAACTTGAAAATGTATTTCCGGAATTAGTAAGTGAAAATGTTCATCCTTCAATAGAAGAAACTAAAGGTGAAGAACCAGGAGAAGAAATTCATTACAAGGGCGTAAACTACATGGAACTTGTTCCGATTTTAATCCAGGCAGTTAAAGAGCAGCAGCAGTTAATAAATCAACTGACTAAAAGAATTGAAGAACTTGAAAAATAATGATTGTCTGAATGACTGATTGAATTCAGAAACATTACTGAAGGGAATAAAATGAAAATAAAAATTTTAGTCTTTTGTGTTTTAATTTTTGCAACTACTGCTTCCATTTATGCTCAGTTTAAAATTCAGGAAAACGTATTTAGTTGTGGCGGAACCAACAGCCTGAACACAAACTTTATCTTGAAAGGAACAACGGGAGAACAGTTCGCAAGTCTTATGATGTCATCATCATATATTTTACATCAGGGCTTTTGGAATTCAGTAACAATAACTACAGAGGTTGAAGAAGAGAATGAATTGCCGGAAAAGTTCCAGCTATTCCAGAACTACCCAAATCCGTTTAATCCAACTACAACCATTAAATATGAATTGCCTGAAGAGGTTTCAGTTACATTAAAAGTATATAATATTTTAGGACAGGAAGTAAAAACATTAATAAACTCATTTCAACAGGCTGGCAGATATGAACTTGAGTTTGATGCCGGTCATTTGGCTAGTGGAACTTATTTCCTAAGGCTGGAAACTGATCACTACACCGGCGTAAAAAAAATGCTGATACTAAAATGATAATTTAATTAAGAATCAATCCCGCATTAAAGCAATATTGATTCCATACTAATAATCTTTCCTGGAGTAATAAAATGTTAAAAGAATTTATTCTTCTGTTTCTCATTCTTTCGGCGAGTTCATTTTCACAAATCACTTTTCAAAAAACTTACGGCGGCGTACTGGAAGAAGAATGTGACGCTGTTGTTCAAACTGAGGACGGCGGTTTTATACTTGCAGCTTCAACTAAAAGCTATGGTAATGGCAGCTTCGACTTATACATTATAAGAACAGATGCATATGGTGATACTTTATGGACGCGAACTTTCGGCGGAACAAGGTACGATACTGCTAAAGATATTCTCAAAATCGATGCTGAAAATTATTTAGTTGCAGGTTCTCTTGACGGAAAAGTTTATCTCATAAAAATAAAAGATGATGGCGATACCGTCTGGACTAAAATCATAGGCAATGAAGATGACTACATCGTAAACACCGTTAAAAAAACTGAAGGCGGAGAATTTGTTCTTTGCGGCAACAAAGATCTGAGTGATTATTTCATTATGAAAACTGACAGCAACGGCGATAGTGTTTGGACCAAAACGTATGAGTATGGAACCGCCTATTCAATAGATCCCACAACTGATGGTGGGTACATCTTAATGATTCGTCCGGGTGACTGGCTTCATCCTCTGAATGACTTTGTAATTGTTAAAACAGATCTTTTCGGAGACAGCCTCTGGGCAAAAGTATTTGGTACTGCTAACGTTGAAATTGGTTTTGAAGTTGAACAAACCAGCGATGGTGGATTTATGCTTGCAGGCAGAAAGGATGGTCCGACTGTCGGCGATTCGGATTTTTACCTGGTGAAGACAGATTCAACCGGAGAGTTTTTATGGGATAAAATTTATGGCGGTGATGATGTTGACAGAGCATTTACTGCAATGCAAACATCAGACGGGGGATTTGTTCTTGGCGGATATACAGAATCCTTCAATGTAGGATATTTTGATTTTTACATTGTTCGTACAAATTCTGCCGGGGATACTTTGTGGACAAAAACTTTCGGTGAAGACTGGCAGGAAGAGATATCTGATATAGAAGAAACATCAGATGGTGGTTTTGCTGCTGTTGGTTATACCTACAGTTTTGGTGCATCAAATTTTCCGGATATATATTTTGTTAAAACCGATGCGAATGGTCTGATAACAAGTATCAATGATTATTACAATACTAAAGAAATAAATTTCACGTTAGAGCAAAACTATCCTAATCCGTTTAACCCGACTACAGTAATTAAATATAGTATCCCCGCTGTAGAGACGGGGCATGCCCCGTCTCTACGTGTGACGTTAAAAGTGTATGATGTTCTTGGTAATGAAATTGCAACACTTGTCAACGAATACAAACCGGCTGGGACTTATGAAGTTAAGTTTGATGGCGGTAGTCTTTCAAGCGGAGTTTATTTTTATAAACTCCAGGCCGGTGAATTTTCTTCTTCAAAGAAAATGTTATTAATTAAATAACCAAGAGGAATACTTGGCAATGTATCTAAGTCTAGTAAGAACTGAACAGGGTTGTTTTATTGCTTGGAACTTGTGAACACTTGCTGAATGTGAATCGAAAGTTTTTGACTTTGATAAAATATTATTTAATGATTCATCATAAAATTTTTTTCTACTCCGAGAAGCAAGGCGTACAGTCTTTAATTAACATCTGAAGACAGCATTGCCACTACTCTCCCGAAGCAGACCTAATGAAAAATACTATCACCATCTTCAAGGAGACTGCTATGAAAATATTCCTCTTATTTGTTATGTCTTTATTTATGTTCTTCGGATGCGCCAGGCAAGAACCTATGGAAATGACACTTCAGGAAAAGGAAAAAGCAAAAAAGGAAATTAAAGAAGTGGTCAACTTAATTATCAGTGGTCTTGAGAAGCTGGATGCTGAAAGTACCTTTCAAAAATATTTAAATACAACTGATTTCATTTTATTTATGGTACAAGGCACAATGGCAGATTATCAAACTGCTTTAAATGAACACAAAGGTTGGTTCCAGACTCTTTCATCTCTTAAAGTTAATTCAGTCAAAGAAGAAATAAGATTTATGCCCGGCAGCATTGTAATATATCCGTGGCTTGGGAGATTCGATATGACATTTAAGTCAGGCGAGCAATTAGTGATTGATTTTGGAGTGACTATGATTTTCAGAAAAATAGAAAATCAATGGACAGTAGTTTACCAGCAGACATCTCAAATTCCGTCTGCAATGGAGAGTCCTGGGAAGTAAATTTTCTGCTTAAAAATTGTGTGGATTTATTTTACCAGAAAGCAGAATCTATAACGAAAGGTCAACATGCAAACTTATCTAAAAACAATCTGGCGGATTTTCATTGTAAGTGTATGGATAAACATTTCTGAATCGTTAAGATGGATACTATTCTCAAAGCCACATATTGATAAACATTACAATACTCTCAATCTTGTGCTGCCGAATGAACCTATTAACAACATCTTCTGGCTAATATGGGGAATAATAATGGCCGCTATGATTTTTATTATTTCAAAAAAATTCACCCTGTTGCAAACTACTTTTATTATATGGGTAACAGTATTTGTTATGCATTGGTTTGCATTATGGAATTCTGCTGTATTCCCCGCGCATATTTTATGGCTGGTTATCCCATTAAGTTTTATCGATGTGCTGGTTGGGACTTTAATCAGCATGTACTTTCATAAGAAGGAAAAAATATTAAAACAAAATTGAATTGGATAATTAATTTGGAGTTAGATATATGCACTCACATTTGCAGATTGAACACGATCATATCTGCGACAAAAACGTGATGCTTAAGTCACTATGCAGAAATCCCTGTATTACGGGGGCATTACTCCAATAAAAAATTTAGAGGAGATATGAAAAATTTAATAATGCTTGTCGCAATTTTTCTTTTTGTACCTCTTATTTTTTCACAGTCAAAAATTCCGGTTAAAGATGTGCAATCCGGTTTAATTGGTATAGAAGATCGGGCTTACGGCATCCATAATATTGCAAACTTAGGTCTTTACTTTGAAAACCGGGGTAAACTTTATCCAAGAACGATAAATAATGGCCCATCAGGAGAGTTCCCGATTAATAGCGGAAAGAATTATATCTATAGATTAGATCCATTTATCGGGATTCCGGGAAATGTTATTCAGAGTCGTTATGTAGTAAATGAAGAATGGGAAGCTGTTGGTGGTTATCATAATCCGGTTCTTTATAAAATTGCTTTTAGTGATGATCCTTCAACCTGGAACGCTGTTACCGGATGGCCGGTTAAAGATTCAAGCGGAAATCCTGTATTCATTTCCGATCAAGATAGTTATTGTGTTTATTCAGATAGTAATAACTCCGTATCAATATTAAATTTATTTATACATCAGACCGGTTATGTTTTTGATAATGATTCAACTGAGGACATAATCTTTTTCAAATTTGAAGTTGTAAATAAAGGTCAGAATAATTATGACAACCTCTTCTTTTCATTATACTGTGATTTAGATGTTGGAGATGTAAGTGGGGGCGAACCAGAATATGCTGATGATAGAATCGGTTTTGACAGGGAAAATCATTTTATGTTTTTCTTTGACGATGGTTATACTCCGGAATGGCCTGACTCAACAACAGGTTATTTCGGGATTACCTTTCTCAAAACACCGGTGACTACGAAATCACAAACAGGTATCACAGATTTTCACTACAACCTTTATGAAGATGATGTTGATATTGATTCCATTCAGTTTGGAATTATGTCCAGCGGCGAAGGACTTTATAACTCAAACGTTGGCTACAAATATTTTCATCCCGGAACTCTGTCAAATATTCATTTCGATGATACTGCAACAGTGCCGCAGTCAGGATTAGATATTGTAGGCAATATTAGTTCAGGTCCTTACAATTTAAGCGCGAACCAAAGTTTAAGTTTTTTTACTGCTATAATTGGCGGAGAAGATTACGATGATATTAACCGAAATATGATTACTGCCAGGAATGTATTTAACTCAATTTTAACAGAAGTTAATGAGAAGCCAAAACTAAATTATCCAGTTCTCTTCAATCTGTTTCAAAACTACCCAAACCCGTTTAATCCAACCACAAAAATTAAATTCACCGTAGGGGACTCATATTATGCCTCCCCCGTGAAGGTAACATTAAAAATCTTTGATGTCTTAGGAAATGAAATTTCAACGCTTGTTGATGAACATAAACCGGCTGGAAGTTATGAAATTGAATTTGTTAGTCATTCTGACGCAGGTCAGAATCTTTCAAGCGGGGTTTATTTCTGCCGGCTTCAATCAGGAAATTATATTAAAACAATTAAAATGTTGTTCTTAAAATAAAGGAGGAACAGTATCATGAATAAATTAATACTGACATTATCAATATTCCTTTTATCACTGCCATTTCAAACAGCAGTTGCTCAGCTTAAGCTTCAACAAAACTTATTGACACAAAATAAAATGGAACTACCCGTAAAGACTAACAGCAGCATTGGTATAAGAGCTGGTCTCGGAACCGACATAAATCTGGGATTAGCTTATGGCGGTGGAATAAACTATTTGCTTGATCTGAATTATAACGCAGTGGAAATAGGCATTGTTGTTTTTGGAGGAAATTCTGAAGAGACAACAGTTGAGTTTAATACTTACACCGAAGAAACAGATGTGTTTGTCTTTGGGGTATTATCAAACTATTTATTCGGCTACAAACTTAAAAAACCCGGATTGTTCGGGATTATTGGACTTGGGTTTGCAGCAATAAGTGTTGAGTGGGAAGAATCAAGTCCTGATGATATAAGTCTTGGTACTCCACTGCCTGGCGGCGGCAGCAAACAATCAGTTGATGCTTCAGGTGCCGGATCAGTCTTTAATCTGGGATTTGGTATTTCATTTAAAGGAGGATTTGATGCAAGAGTTGAAGTACCTGTGATTTTTATTTTTGATGCACCGGGTGATGCTGCTGCGATTGTTCCAACCTTTATGTTAACTGCAGGCTATCATTTTTAGCAATCTATAAAAAATAATTAAACACCTCTGTTGAAATGATCGATCCGAATAAACTTCTCAGCTTTTGTGGACTGGGTTGAAAATCCTGTTTGCACTGATAACTGTAACCTATAGATTACATATTAATAAGAAACTTTCAGTTTATCACTCAAGCCATTTGCCAAAAAGTGTCAGATACATATACCTGTAAATATCAGTGTTGTCGATCTTGCCTTTCATTCTCTCAGCATTCAGTCCGTGAGCGCGCGCTACTACTGATCCGCTTAAATCACCATACGCGGACCACACAATTCCGAAGGGAAAAGTATTTCCGCTTTTATCCGGGGCAGATATAAACGGTAGTGTTCCGGTTCCTTCACGCCCATCTATTGGTGAACCGTTTGCATCATTAGTCGGAAGGGTATTATCGGGACTTAGATTTGAAATTTCATACCCGCTTGCTTCAAGTCCGCCCGCTTCACTATCTGCCGCTGTTACTAAAAGAGTTTTGGGATGTTTTTTGATAAACGTTAATACTTCTCCAATAGCAAGATCTGCATTGTGTAATGC
>JAEXTA010000245.1 GCA_023453665.1 Bacteroidota bacterium
CCATAGTGTTGTTTGCGGCAAGTATTCCAAGTGAATCCTGAAGCACCAAATAAATTATGCCATGATTATCTGACAGATCATTAATTATTTTCCCAATCCCGATTTTCTTTCTGAACTCCAAAAATTCGGCAGCATCAAGGTTTACAACGATTGCCCCACGGTTATTCGATCGTGCTATCGCTACCGCATAACGCTGTTCATCAGCAAACTCAGCATTCTTCAGACCAATTACTATTTCATCTACTTCGCCTGATAATACTTTATTTAATTCAGAACGTCTGTTTATATTTTCTTCACCATGAATATGACCGGGTTCAGGTATTCTGTTTGATAAAATTCTATTACCTTTTTTATCAAAGATGTTGATTCTGTATAATGAATTCTTTTTCCCAATCTCAATAAGTTTGTTTGTTGTAAGCAGATTTAAACTATCCAATTGTTTAATAAGGTATGCATTGTTAAGAAGACGCTCAGTGATAATGTTTTCAATTTCTTCACTGGAGTTTAAAGTGTTGAGCGAGCTTTGTCTTATTGTTTCAATTAACGAGTAAGAACTTTCGGTAAGAAGGTGAATAGTTTCTTTTTTACTTTCACTCAATTCTATAATTGAGGAGATAATCATTACTGCGGCAATAACAATTGTTATTGCAATAACTCCCCCCGGGCGTACTCTCTGAAGAAATTTCATATTCAAAGCTAACAATTCTTATAAATACGATAAAGAAATATTATACCGGAAAATTGGATTCGTATAAATCTCCGCGGATTCAATTTATTCGTCTTCAAAGTCGCCGGATACGCCCTTATCGTCGAAATAAAATTTTCATTTAATCAAAAGTTGAAAATTCACAATGAATTGTGTCCTATCGATCTGGCACATTGGTTGAATAAGCAGTTTAGAAATAAGTGAAACGAAAACATATAAATAAAAGGAGAAGCAAGATGAAAAAATTCAGATTAGTAAAGACACTGGTGATATTGATTTCAGTCTTTGCGGTGACAATGGTATTTCCACAGAAAGATCCTTCAGGAAATCAAAATGAAATTAAAAATCAATTGGACAGCGAAGTGAAAACGCAACTTAAATTTCATGGAAATCAATTCATTGATAACAATGGCGATGGCTACAATGATAATGCACCTGACGCTGATGGCGATGGCATTCCGAATGGCAGGGATGAGGATTATTCCGGATCCAAATTCAGAAAAGGTAATGGCTCAAGAGGATTCGTTGATTTGAATGGTGACGGCATTAATGATAATGCAATTGATTCTGATGGTGATGGAATTCCAAATGGACAGGATCCGGATTATATCCGCCCGAATGACGGCACCGGTCAGCAGAAAAGATTTGGAAATCAAAATCAGCGCGGAGGTTATAAATGGGGCGTTATTAATGGAACCGGTAACTGTGGAATTGGATCAGAAAATGGAAATGGATTTGGTGCCGGCAAGGGTTCCGGAAATTGTGATGGCACAGGCCCTAAAGGCAACCGAAGAGGTGGTAGGAGATAGTCGCATATCAAACCCCGGGCGATGTTTTGGCATCGCCTTTTTTTAATTACTTAAACATATGAGGAAAAAATGAACACAAAAAAAATTCTTTCTGCACTTGGTACGGCTTTAATTGCATTATTTCTTTTAGGGTGTAATCAGGAAAACCAGGTAACTAATCCGGGTGAAAAATCATCGCTGAATAAAGGGAACGGAACATTGTATGAAATTTCTCCCGAAGAAATTGCCGGTCTTATTCACATGAGGATAGAAGAAAAATTAGCACGTGATGTTTATACTACTTTTGGAAACCAGTATAATTACAAAGCATTCTTAAATATTAAATTATCAGAGCAGAATCATATGAATGCTGTTAAGAGAATGCTTGATAAATATTCAATCCCCGATCCGATAGTTTCAGATGAAGTTGGTGTTTTTCCTGATCCGGTTTTCCAGGATCTTTATAATCAGTTCATAGCACAAGGTAATGTTTCGTTGCTTGAAGCACTGACTGTTGGAAAAACAATTGAAGAAATTGATATAGCTGATCTTGAAGCACAATTGCTTATTGTAGATAATCCTGACATCGTCAGAGTGTACACTAATCTAAAAGCAGGCTCAGAAAATCATCTGGCAGCTTTTATTAAATGTATTAATGCTCTGCCCTCGTCAACACAAGTTGTAAATTAATAATTAAGTTGCATAGTAATAAAGAAAGCAATCTTTAGGGATTGCTTTCTTTATTCTCAACAATCAGTTTGTTACTTTTAAGCAGAAATTTTTATTAATTATTACCGGGGATTGGTAAATGGATTCTTTAATAATTCCTAAACCCCCAGATCAAACATATTCTCAGCCTCATAGACATAAGCCATTTCTAATTTTTCATTTCGAACATAAATCATTACAACAATTAGTATTTATGATGGAGGTATCGCTGTGAAAAAAATCATTTTACTTTTAATGATATTATCCTCAACAATTTCTTATTCCCAAAAAGCAGGCGAGGACGCATTGGGAACACGAAAATATGACGAATATAAAACTCCCCAATTTTGTGGTACATCGTGTCATATAGATTTTTATCAGCAATGGAACCAGGCAATGATGTCACAGGCATACACGCATCATTGGGATGAAATAGAATACTTTAAACTTGCAATTCCACACGCAGAAAAAGATCCTGTGGTTGCAGGTGTTAAAGCAGGATGCAACGGATGTCATGCTCCAATTTCATTTTTAGTCGGTGATGTCCCTCCTCCAAAACCGGAAATGAAATCACGCGCAAATGAATCAGTGTCCTGCGATGTTTGTCATACTGCTTCAGGCTTTGCTGGTGATACTCCTTTTAACTTTAATTTTATTTCCAACCCGGGAGATGGAAAAACTAAATACGGTCCCCGCGGAACCGGAAACTCTCCCGAACACAAAATTATTAAATCAGACTTCCTTAAGTCCGGAGATTTCTGTGGAACATGTCATAACGAAAAAGATCCTTATGAAATTTGGGTCAAGTCAACACATCTTGAATGGAAAGACGGACCATATTCAAAAGAAGGAGTTCAATGTCAGAATTGTCATATGACACAGGCTGAAGGTTATACTGCTTCAATGGGAAAGAAATATCCTGATGCCTGGCAGCATTTATTTCATGGCGCACACGATCCGGGTAAAGTGAAAGGTACAATTGAATTGAGGATACATCCCGATATACGTGAAGCTGAACCGGGTGAAAAAATTAAATTTACAATTGCACTCTTTAATCAAAAAACCGGACATAAGTTCCCGACCGGTTCAGTTGAGGACAGGATTGTCTGGATGCATGTAGAGGCTGTTGATTCTAAAGGGAAAGTTTATCACCTGCCTGTCGATAAAAAAGGATTTGAAGGTGAAGAATATACAATTGGCGCCGATGTTCTTGCATACCAGGATATGGGAATCGCATTAAATGATGCGGACTTTAAAGGAGTGCAGAGGGATGGCATTCCAGTCGGTGACAGAATTTTCAGAATGGCGTATTTTGATCCGCAGGGAAGAATGACAATTCAACAGTGGAATACAAAATCACTTGGAACTGATTACAGAATTGGACCAAGAGAAACAAAACTGGAAACATGTTCATTCACTCTTCCGGATAAAATTGCGCCGGGTGAACTAAAAATTACTGCAGTACTAAACTATCAAAAACTTGTTAAGCCGGTTGCAGATTTTCTTGGTGTTCCTGCGGAAGAATCTGAAATTATTAAAGTAAATGAACACTCAACTTTTGTAACAGTACTTCCATAAATAGTTTTACTTGATTGCGAGGGACGAAGCAATCTAATGAATAATTAACTTGCTTCGTTTGAAACTTGCTGTACTGATTTTAAATATCACAGAGGATTAAAATGAAAAAAATTATGTTACCATTTCTGTCAGCAATAATATTCATAACAATTTTTGCGGGTGATGCATCCGCTATACCTGCCTTTGCAAGAAAATACAATATGACTTGTAAAACATGTCACGCTCCATTTCCAAAGCTTAAAGAATACGGAGAGGAATTTGCGGGGAACGGATTTGTTCTTAAAGATCAGGATGCTCCAAGATATTTTGTTGAAACAGGCGATGACGAATTATCTCTAATCAGAGATATTCCGCTTGCGTTTAGGCTGGAAGGTTATCTTACTTACAATAATTCAAAAACAGAACAGCCCGACTTTTCTACTCCGTATATTTTAAAACTTTTATCCGGCGGTGCGTTGTCAAAAGATATTGCATATTATTTTTATTTCTTTTTTAGTGAACGCGGAGATGTGGCAGGTATAGAGGATGCATTCATAATGTTTAATGATTTATTCGGAAGTGAACTGGATGTTTATGTAGGACAATTCCAGGTTTCCGATCCACTTTTTAAAAGGGAGCTAAGGCTTACTTTTGAAGACTACCAGATTTACAGAACCAGTGTAGGACTTTCATCAATAGATCTTGCTTACGATCGTGGTATTATGTTTACTTACGGCTTTGAATCTGGTACCGACCTGACATTGGAGGTTGTGAATGGTTCAGGTATTGGAGGCGCAAACTCATTCAGAAATTTTGACAATGATAAATACAAAAATGTTGTGGGAAGAATTTCACAAAGCATCGGAAAAAATCTCAGGATTGGCGGTGTTAGTTACTATGGAAATGAAGAACGATCGGATATTAAAAATGAACTTATTGTTTTGGGAGGGGACGCAACAATATCATTTGAACCTCTCGAACTAAATGTTCAGTATATTCAAAGAACCGATGATAACCCATTGTTTACGGCAATGACCGGCGATATAAAAACACAGGGCGCATTCGGTGAACTGTTATATATGCCTCACGGTGATGAAAGTAAATGGTATGCTGCGGGTTTATTTAATTGGATCGAATCTGATTTTGAAAATTTAAATTATAAATCAGGATCTTTACAAGTCGGTTATATGATAAAAAGAAACATTAGAACGGCAGGAGAATTCACTTATAATATCAAAGATAAATTTGGAAAAATCGGCATTGGTATTATAGCTGCCTTCTGATCATTTTATATAACGAACGTATTTTATATATGAACAAGGGAGAGAATATAATAAAAAAAATATTTTTATTTCTAATAATTGCAGTGCAATGTCAGTACGGTCAAGCCTGGTTTCCTCTTGATGTTGGGAATAAATATCAATTCTTAAAAAAATCATGGATGGCAGACGACCCTCAGAATAAACACTGGAGTTATGAACTTTTTTATATTGATGTTTTGAGTGATTCAATGATCGCTGACTATCGATACTATAAAACTTCATTATTTCCGGATACTTGGATAAGGCACGATTGCAGGGATTCAAAAACTTACATCTACTGGAATTCAAAAGATCATCTCTTAATGGATTATGCACTGTCTGCCGATTCATTGTTCGAACATCTTGATCCTTTAACCAAAACAGTAACACAGGTTCAAACCATCGTTGATACAGTTTTCTTTGCCGGTGAAGAAAGAATAATGAAGGGTTACAGGACTTTTGAATCAGCGCCATCAGGGTATTCAGATCTTTATATCAGTCCGGATATAGGATTCTTCAATTTTTATCATCAACATTTGACTGAGAGCCAGGATACAACGAAAGTCAGTTATGAACTTTTAAATGCGAACCTGGTCCTGAATTATTTTACAGAAGGACATTTACCACAGATCATTTATAATCCGTTAACAGTTTCAGAAGACACAATAATTACATTAAGGTTAAATGTCGATCATTTTTACAATCACATTTTTCCGGCGGGTGCAACTGATACAGGATTAAATTATGTTGATTCGGTTTACGTATTCAGCAGATACCGTGAAGCAGGTTCTATAATCGAAAACGATGCCGTAAGCTGCAATAATATTCCTTTTACTGATGAATGGTCAGCCGAAATAGATCTTGATTTAAATTTATTAGAGAATGGTTATATCTTTGAGTACAATATTAAAGCGATTGATAAAGCTTTAGTGCCGGTTCATGTCTCTCTACCCGATTCAGGTTATTTTGAATTGGTTTATAGCCCCTCAGAAATAAATGAAATAACTGATAGAAAAATTGAATTCAAACTGTACCAGAACTTTCCTAATCCTTTTAATCCTGTTACAGAAATTAGTTTTACGATAGCAACTGGAGAAATTGTCAGCATAAAAATTTTTGATATACTCGGCAAAGAAGTATCAACACTTGTAAATGAATATAAATCACCGGGCGTTTATTCGGTAAGGTTTGATGCTGCAGGCTTTGCAAGCGGAATATATTTTTGCCAGCTTCAGTCGGGCGAAAATGCTGAAAGAATAAAATTGATTCTGGTAAAATAAAAGTCTGGCATTAGAACATTGTAAACTTAAGAACAGTTTACAGGTTTATATATCTTTCAATAAAAATCCTCTTTAAAACTACAGGTTCACGTAGTGTGAATAGAATTCCCTCTATTTAAACTTTTCCCGTAAAAAAAAATTTTTTCCTGATGAGCCGTTTCCGAACTTTTTTGCGCATGTACTTATGAAGCTGGAAAATCATTTTAATTCAAACAAACACTAATTAATTAACTTTCAATAACTATGAGGGCCTAGTATGAAAAAACTAACAATCTTTCTTTTGTTTTGCGGTGCTTTGTTAATAAGCAGCTGCAGTGACGACGCTGCACCTACCGGATCAGGTGGTTTTGGCGGACCCGGCGGCGGCGGCGGTGGAACCGGTAACGTAACTTATACAGTTGCAGTGGTTCAGGACCAGCAGCAACAGTATTTTTTTGAATTCAAACCCAGTACTGGTGCAACAGTCGAATCAATTACAGGTAACTGTGCAGCAGCAGGAGTTAATAATGAAACAGTTCAGGGCGATGGAACAACAGTTTATTCTTCAACTTCTCCTGCTTATATAGGTCCTGTTACAAATCTTGCACAGGGACAACAATGGACATTTGTTATTAAAGGAAAAGTAGGCAGCAGTACCGGCGCGGCTTATACTGCAAATGCAAGCCTTAATCTCTAAATCATCAAAATGAATTTAATCAAAGGATAAAAAATGAAAACTTTAAGAAATATAATCTTACTATTCGCAATTGTTTTTTTCTCTCAATCAGTTTTTGCTCAAAGAGTTTTAATTGGACCAAGAGTGTCAGGAAATTTTAATATTTATAATGCAAAAGGATTAACCGGAACCTGGAATGGTCTGGGTGTTGGTATTGGAGGTACCGTAGATATGCTTTTCAGCAAAAGCATCGGACTTATGGTTAATGTAACTGCATTTGATATGAGAAATTTTTCAACTTCTCAAACAAATAATAATGTTACAACTGATATTTCCTTATCACTTTCTTATTTAAGTATCGATCCAATGTTCAAGGCGGAATTCAGCGGATTTTATATGGTTACCGGACCATCACTTGGTATTAAACTGAGTGCCAGTGGTGAAAGAACTGATGCCCAAACAGGTGTTGCGCCTCAGGTACAGGCATTAAATCCTGAAACAAAATCGGTAAGATTCGATATTGCTGTAGGAACCGGTTATACATTTACACTTTCTCAGGATATGTTTATGGGTACAGACTTTATAGCGCATATTCCACTATCTGATACATTTAATTTTCCCGGTCAGAGCAATAGCGTATTTACATTAAAGTTAGGTGTTTCACTAAAATTCAAGATCTGATCGTAGAATAATTTCGTTCCCATGCCCTCGGCTCCTGGCTGTAATGGTTGGGGGCCGATTTTATTTTTGAAATTCTGTTCGTCTATTTAATGTACAATTCTAATTCGGTTCTAAGAGAATCACATTCCAACTTTGCCTTTTTTAAAGCAGAAACTTTCTGTCGTAAAATATTCAAGTAACCAAGCAGGATATTAGAAAACTGTTTATCATAATAAAACTTCAAGTCTGTTCCCGATATATTTCTCAGGTCGGTATTGTTTATAAAATATGGAATTGAATAACCATCAGTATATTTTTTTATCATATCGTCAAACAAAATAGTACCTTCATATTGACTGTATAGCTTGATGATCTTTCTCCGTATTTCAAATCCGCCGATAATATTTAACCCTCCCGAAGATTTCATTGTTTCAAAAGTAACGTCACTAGGGTAGAAGTACTCAAAGTTTAATAATTTTACTGACAGCTCAAGCAGTGTGTCGGTATCTGAAAAATTTTTTGAAAGGAGATAATTCAAATATGATAAAGAATCAAAATTATTTTGTGAGTAGTTAATCGTCTTTTTGAGATTGTCAGAATCATTTTTCAAATCATCAAGAAGGCTTGTAATATATTTATTTTCAAGTTCTTCAGAATTTCTTTTTTGCGCCCAATCATTTAATAGAAATGCAGAAGTAACACCGACAAATACTACCAGCAGTTCAGCTATGTATTTTTTCCATTCCAATTTAAAACCGGGATTAAATTTTTTCATAGAAAAACCCCCTCATTTATTTTTTTTGTGACCATTCTTTAAAGAAAGTCATCAGCTTTTCTTTGCTGTAGTCTTTGTTTTCTTCAAGTTCACCCGTGTTTTGTGAATGCAGAAGTTTACCATCTTTGTCAAGGACGAAGAAATGCGGGTAACCCGCAACTTCAGGATACTTTGATAACACTTTCTCATTCTTATTTTCTTTGCTGTAATTGATTTTAAGCCAGAGAAAATTTTTATCAATCAGTTCCTTTAAATCTTTATTTGATTCGATGAAATCATCAAGCCGGTGACACCAGACGCACCACTCGCCTCCAACGTCAAGTAATATTCTTTTGCCGGATTCTTTGGCTAATTTTATTGTTTCGGAAATATCACTTGCCGCATCTCGTTCATGATCAAACTTTAATGGCAATGAAAAACTGTTTTCATTTTGTGAAAATGAATTGCCTGTAATAAGTAAAATCAATGCTGCTATATAAATGAGCTGTTTCATAAAATTTTCTTAATATATTTTTAAATAAGATACTTAATTGCAACAAACCCGCCGATCAATAATACTGTAAATGCTATTGCAAGAATGTTGAAATATTTATCAATAAAACTCTTTATCTGCGGACCGAACTTCCATATAAGAAATGCAACAAGAAAAAATCTTGCGCCTCTGCTTATTACTGAAGCTATAACAAACATAGGAATATTAATATTAAATGCACCTGATGATACGGTAATCACTTTATAAGGTATAGGGGTAAAACCTGCTGTAAATATGATCCAGAAATCATAAGCATCGTACATATCTTTAATACTATAAAAAACCTCTTCAGTAAAACTTGGTATATTGGCAAAGAAAAAATTTGCTATGCCGGTAAACTCACCGGAAGGTGTCCACCATAGGAAATGACCGATCGCATATCCGAACAATGCACCTGTGACAGACGCGATAGTACAATTTGTTGCAAATTTAAAAGCTTTTGTTCTGGCGCCAAGCACGAGTGCAATTAACAGTGCATCTGGTGGTATTGGGAAAAAGGAAGATTCAGCAAAAGCCAGGATAAATAGTGCAACGGCACCATAAGGTGTTTCTGCCCAGTGCAGAACCCAGTCGTAAAGTTTTCTGAGAAGTTTCATAATCCATGATTTTTTTAAATTTGAATTGAAACATAAGTAAAAACCAATTACTTATAAAAATTATTTTTGATTGGAAAAATTATCTTCTAAGCGTTTTTGTTCTTAAAAATAAATTGCCAACACATATTTGAATTACTATTTTAACACCCGTTACTTTATAAGATTTGAAAGTATTATTATATGTCCGTACCTGGTGAAAATCATCAGCAGTTTCAAAAAAAGATGGGGGATCTTTTAAGCCGTCTTTCAACTTCCTTCCTTGAACTTTCCAATGATCTGAAGTCATCCGGAAGCAGTCCGGAAATACTTAAAAAGTTAGACAGACTTTTTAAAACAGTTATTGACAGTACACAAAACGTAAATAACGAAGTCAATAACTTTATAAATGAAAATTCAGGTTTAGAAAAAAAAATTACCGCCTTACTTGAAGAGAAAAGAAAATTAGAAGTGCTTTACTCATCCGGAATTGTTTTTTCATCTGCGGCCGAGAAACAACAGCTTTTAGAAACAGCAATAGATATAGTAGTTAAAGAACTAAAAGCTGATGCCGGCTTTATTGTGCTTAACAATGCTGACGGAAAAGTTACTTCTATCTGTGCAAAAAATATGAAACCGGAAAATGATCCGGATGCATTTAATATGAGTACAACGGTAATTCAGAACACCATTTCCGGTTCTGCACCTGTCCAGGTTGATGATGTTTCCATCGATGAAGAACTTTCAACAAAAAATTCGATAATAAAACTCGGTATTTCTTCGGTATTGTGCGTGCCTCTTTTTAACGGCAAAAATGTGTTAGGCGCAGTTTATATCGACAGGAGAAATAAACAAAATCCTTTTACTCACAATGAACTGTTGTTTTTATTATCATTTGCGAAACAGATAGTTAAAGGTTTGGAAATTTCAATTGAGATTTCCTCACTTGAGAAAAAAATCCTTACTGAAGCAATTACAAGATTTGAAGACCTGAGAAAAGAATTTGCCTGTGAAAATATTATCGGAACAAGCAAAAAACTTTTTGATGTTGTTAAAGTAGCATCAAAAATTTCTTCAACTGATGCATCAGTAATTTTACTTGGTGAAAACGGAACAGGTAAAGATGTTCTTGCAAGAACAATTCATCAAAACAGTAAACGCAACAACAAGCCATTCATTACAATTGACTGTGGTTCAATTCCGGCAGACCTGCTTGAGTCAGAATTGTTTGGATATGAAAGCGGCGCATTTACGGGAGCTACAAAATCCAAACCCGGCAAGCTTGAGATTGCCGACGGCGGAACATTGTTTTTCGATGAGATCGGTGAGATGAATGTTAATCTTCAGGCTAAACTATTAAGAGTTATTCAGACAAAAGAAATTGAACGTCTCGGTTCTGTTTCAACAAAAAAAATAGACGTAAGAATTATCAGTGCAACAAATAAAAATATCACTGAATTAATTTCTAAAGGATTATTCAGAGAAGATCTTTATTACAGGTTGAAGGTAATTGAACTTACTTTACCTCCGTTAAGAGACAGGAGGGAAGACATTGCAGAACTTGCAAATTTCTTTTTGATAAAACATACAACCGACGGAAGAAAATTAAAGTTAAGCGATGAAGTAATTGAAATCCTTGAAAACTATAACTGGCACGGCAATATCAGGGAACTTGAAAATATTATTTTAAGATGTGTAGTTCTTGCAAAAGATGAATTGATAGTTGCTGATGATTTACCGGTAGAAATAATTGATAGTAATTCCGGTGAAACAAAAATACAACTCGGTAAAAAATTACTTGATGCTGAAAATGATTTCAGAAAAATGTACATCATCAAAACTCTACGGAAAACAAAATCGAAAGCTGAAGCCGCAGAACTGCTGGGAATTAATAGGACACACTTCTACAAACTTTTAGCACAACTGGAAATACAGGATTAAATCTTCTATCAGTTCAGCTATTTACTTTTAATGCGGGAATTTGATATTTTGAGTCAACAAAAAATAGGTTTATTAAAGTATATGATGTCGCACGTATACGACAATCTGGTAAATGTTTCTGTCACAAATAAGCTAATCTGTAAATTTTCGTTTCCCGATACTCATTTCTATACTTAAAAGATGATTGTATGAATTACTAAAAGCTGGTACAGGGTTTGTCTGCAAATGTTGCAAAAACAACACAAAGCAAATGAAAAATCAAATACTTGTACTTGATGATGATACAACTGAATTAAGAAAACTAAGAGAAATTTTAACAAGAGAAGGTTTTAATATTATAACTGCAACTGATAAAGAGACTGCAGTTGAATTAAGCAGACATATAAAATTTGGTTTCGTGCTGGGTAAAGCTTCAACATTAGGCTTTGCTCCGGTGCAAACAAATGAAAAAAAATAAATTTAATGGGAACAATCTCATTGAAAAAACAATATCAATAATCAATTAGGAGACCTAAAAATGAAAAAGATGTTACTCGTTCTTATTACTGTTCTTTGCGTTGTTGGTTTTACTTCAGCTCAAAAGAAAATGTACGCTGGTGTAGGTTTGAATATTGCCTTACCAATGGGAACATTTGGTGATGTTGCAGGAACCGGCTTTGGCGGAACAGGAACTTTTGAAATGGAATTCACTCCACAATTATTAGGAACCGGTACAGTTGGTTACATTGCTTGGGGTGGAAAAGATTTTAATACAGGTTTTGGAAACTGGTCATATACTTATTCTGCCATTCCAATTTTAGTCGGCGCAAAGTATTATTTTATGCCTAATTCAGGATTCTATGGACATGGTCAATTGGGATTTTATATGCTATCAGTTGATATTGAATATCCGGCTGGTACTAATACTTTTGGTATCGATGCAAGTGGTAGTAGCACAGAATTCGCAATTTGTTTTGGCGCAGGTTATGAACTTCCTTTAAGTAAAACAGTTATGGGTGATATTGGCGCTTCTTACAATATAATCAGCGATGCAGGCCACATAGGTATAAGAGCTGGCGTTAAATTCGGTTTATAAGAATTTTTAATTCTGAAAAAAAGCGGTATCAATCTCTGATACCGCTTTTTTATTTTTAAACAGAACCTGCAATCTTTTTATTTGCCAGATGCTTTCATTATTTTTTGCCAGAAAATTTTGAGGATTATATGCACTTTGATCGTTCAGCGGGAATATTATTACACCCGACTTCATTACCCGGTAAATATGGTATTGGTGATCTTGGAAATGAAGCTTACAGATTTGTTGACTGGTTAGAATCTGCAGGACAAATTTTGTGGCAGGTTTTTCCGCTTGGACCTACAGGTTATGGTGATTCACCTTACCAATGTTTCTCCGCGTTTGCAGGTAATCCATTATTAATAAGTCCCGATAAACTTAAAGATGAAGGATTATTGAACGAACATGATCTTGCCGAAATACCCCATTACAACCCAACTCAAATTGATTTCGGTTCTGTTATTGATTTCAAACATACTCTGTTAAAAAAAGCATTTCACAATTTTAAAAACTCAGATCACAATGAGTGGAATAAATTCTGTGAAGAACAAAAAGACTGGCTTGAAGATTATTCATTCTTCATGGCAGCAAAAGAATTTCACAACGGTGAGTTATGGACAAATTGGGATAAATCATTGGTTGTGCGAGATAAAAATTCGCTATCTGAATGGAAAGAAAAATTAAGTGAGAAAATTGAATATCAAAAGTTTATTCAGTTCAAATTTTTTGAACAATGGAAGAACATTAAAACTTATGCAAATAAAAAAGGAATAAAGATAGTGGGGGATATGCCCATCTTTATTGCCTATGACAGCGCTGACCTGTGGGCAAACAAAGAACTTTTTACAGTTAATGAGGAAGGAAAACTTTTAACAGTTGCAGGAGTTCCGCCGGATTATTTCAGCTCAACGGGACAGCTTTGGGGAAACCCGCTTTATCGCTGGGATAAAATGGAAGAAGATGATTTTCTGTGGTGGAGAAAAAGAATCAAAAGTCTTCTTGAATTGGTTGACATTATTCGTATTGATCACTTCAGAGGTTTTGAAGCATTCTGGGAAATTCCCGGTGATGCACCTACGGCAGAAACAGGTAAATGGATAAAAGCTCCCGGCGAAAAATTATTTTCATCATTAAAAAAACATTTGGGTGAATTACCAATACTTGCTGAAGACCTGGGTGTAATTACTAAAGAAGTTGAAGCGCTGAGAGATAAATTTGAATTCCCCGGGATGAAGATACTTCAGTTTGCATTTGGAACCGGAATGGAAAGAAAATTTTTACCACACAACATCTCTAAAAACTGTGTTGTTTTAACCGGCTCACATGATAACGATACAACCCGTGCATATTTTGAAAAAGAAAGAAACGCCGGTAATGATATTTTCACACACGCACAAAAATACCTTGATTACAACGGACCGGACATTGCACAAAAATTAATTAAAGCTGCTTATTCAACAGTTGCTGATATTGTTATTATTCCAATGCAGGATGTACTTAATCTTGGTGCTGAAGCAAGAATGAATTTTCCCGGTAAACTTGGCGGTAACTGGACCTGGAGGTTTGAATGGAAACAGATACCGGCGTTTTTAGCTGAAGCATATAAGGAACTCACTGTTTTATATGAGCGACCGGTACCTGAAAAAGTGGAAAAGAAGTAAAGGTCACTAATCGGAAAAACAATGTTTGAATACCTGAAAAATATTTTACTTGGTGAAAATAAATTAACTGATAAAGATTCCGGCAAACCTGAAAATGCAGCATCGAAACTCCAGGTAGCTACCTGTGCTTTGTTTATTGAGATGGCTAATGCTGATAATCATTTCTCTGAAGAAGAACGTGAGAAAGTCATTTCTGTAATGCAAAAAATATTTTCAATTGATAAGCCGGTAGTCGAAGAACTAATTGAACTATCCGAAGAGAAAATTAAAAAAAGTATAAGCCTGTATGAATTCAGTTCGATTGTTAATGAACATTTTTCTAATGAAGAAAAATTTGAACTGGTAAAAAATCTATGGCGTTTAATTTATGTTGACGACAAACTTGATATGTATGAAGATCAGCTAATAAAACGTATCGGTGGTATGTTAAAACTGGATCATCACGTAATCATCGGGGCGAAGATGATGGTGAAAGAAGAACTAAAACAGAATTAGCAAATCCTCTTTCACCAATTTCAGAATTAATTGCGGGAAAGTTCTTTTTCAATAGCGGAAGTTATTTCTGTACTTGTTGGTTCGACCTTCTTGTTAAATCTTGCGACAATTTTCCCTTCTTTTGAAATTAAGAATTTTTCAAAGTTCCAGTTGATGTCTGATTTTTCTGTTACATTATTATTGGTAAGTCTTTCATACAATGGCGATTTTGCTTCACCAAGTATTTTTATCTTATCAAACAATTTGAACGTAACATTATAATTTGTTGAACAGAAATTTTGTATTTCTTCATTTGTGCCGGGTTCCTGACCTCCAAAATCGTTGCATGGGAATGCAAGTATCTCAAATCCCTTCTCTTTATATTTTCCGTAAATCTCTTCAAGACCCTTGTATTGGGGTGTATAACCGCATTCACTCGCTACGTTAACGATTAACAAAACTTTTCCGTTGTATGATGAGAGGGTAATTTCTTTGTCGTTCATATCCTTTACGACAATATCATTTATGTTGTCTTTCAATTCATCTCCTGATTTATTTTTTGATATAGTATAACTTTTATGCTTCAATGAATCGGCTATGAAAATCACTAAAGCGGTAAACAGAAGTAACATTAATAATTTTAAAACTGCGGACTTCATCTAACGACTCCTGAACATTTTATAACAATTGAATTATTCAATAAGTTCATTTCACAAAATTAAATGCTGAAAATAAAAATGATACTTTGAAAATCATTTTCACTTATTCAATTCAAAATTCTGCTGATGACTTTTTTTGTGGCGGACAAATATCAGAAAAAGCACCGTCTTATCAAAGATAAGGTATGTTATCTTTTTATGATTTTCTGTAAAGATCGTAAATAAGGCAGGCGGTTAAAGGGAAAGCAGCGCGGATTTTCCTGAATTCATAAATTTTTTTGCCGAGGTATTGTCCGAGAAAAAATGCTGCAACTATAACAGGATAAGTGATAAACTCAAAACCAATTCCGGAATAGACTCTTAGAATTACAACTATAGGAACCGGTATATGAACTGCTAATACCCATTGCAGTGAAAATTTTTTTACGTGTGCTCTCCAGTATCCGAATGGTAAGTTAAGAATAATTACTGCTATACTTACTAATGCTAATGTGATGACAGCCTCATTCAATTATTTTTAATTCTTTTAAGATGTCTTTTGTTATTTCAATCCTGGACTTTGCAAAATTATCACCGGCCGGATCTTTCTTTTCGATATTGGTTGCAAAAAAGTAAACATTGTTTCCTTTTTCAATAAAACCAACATACCAGCCGTAATTTATATTCTCAATATCTCCCCATCCTGTTTTTGCATAAAGTTTATACGAAGCAGTTTCTTCTGCCAGCATTATACTTTTCACAATATCAATAGATCGTTTTGAAAAATCTAAATCATAATTATAAAATCTCTTTAGAAAATTTATTTGTCCTATTTGTGAAATTCTTAAATCACCATCTAACCAGAAACGGTCAATGCCTCCGGAAATATTTTCATTGCCGTAATGTTCCTGTTCAATAAATTTTTTCATTCTTTCATAACCGATTCTGCGGGCGAGTTCCTGGTAATACCACACTGTAGAATTTTTAAAAGCGGTTTTCATGTCCTGGTCTTTGTTCCATGATTCTACCCATCGTTTTTCACCATCCCACTTGAACACTTCATACTCATCTTTTATAATACCTGCTTCAAGTGCTGCAAGTGAATTAAATATTTTAAACGTGGAAGCCGGAATAAACTGCTTTTCACATCTTTGTTTGTTGTGATAAAAATATTCATTCTTATTCAAATCATACATAACAAATGAACCGGTTACTTCGTACTTCGCAAAAAATTTTTCAAATCGTTTAAATTCATTTTTTTCTTGTTGAGAAAAGGATGATATACTAACGACCAAAATTATTAAGAAAATTTTTTTCATTTTTAAATAGATGGGAATTTGAAATAATTAGAGATGACATCCCTGAAAAAGATGTCATCTCTTTTTTGAAATAGATAAAACTAACTCATCAAGGCAGCTATAGCAGCGGTGTTAACAATATCATCAACACTGCAGCCGCGGCTTAAATCGAAATAAGGTTTTTTCAATCCCTGAACCATTGGTCCGACTGCTTCTGCTTTACCGAGTCTTTGTGCAATTTTGTACCCGATGTTTCCTGCATTCAGATCAGGGAATACAAGTACGTTTGCTCTTCCGGCAACACTGCTTCCCGGGGATTTTTTCTTTCCAATTGAATCTACAATCGCTGCGTCAAACTGTAGTTCACCGTCAATATTCAGATCAGGGCGTTTAGTTTTTGCTATGTTTGTTGCACTAACAACCTTATCAACTAATTCGTGAGTTGCGCTGCCTTTTGTTGAGAATGATAACATTGCTACATAAGGTTCTTCGCCGGTAAGTTTTTTGTGATTGTCTGCTGTTGTAACTGCAATATCAGCAAGCTGGTTTGCATCCGGATTTGGAACTACTGCACAATCTGCAAAACTATAATTCCTGTCAGGGAATAACATTAAAAAGAAACTTGATACAATTGAAATGCCTTCCGGCATTCCAACAACCTGTATTCCTGCTTTCATTACATCTGCAGTTGAAGCTGTTGAACCGGCAACACTTCCATCAACAATTCCTTCTCTTACCATCATAGCGGCAAAAAAGAGGTCACGTTTCATGGTCGTTTTAGATTCTTCAATAGTAATTCCTTTTTTCTTTCTGAGGTTGAAATACAAATTGGCAAAGTCACTAAACTTATCGGATTTCTCCTGGTCAATGATCCTGACACCGTTCAAATCTACGCCAAGATTTTTTGCGTCCTGACGGATTTTTTCTTCATTGCCTAAAGTTATAACCGAAACAATTTTTTCTTTGGTTAAGATTTGGGCTGCTTTTAAAACTCTTTCATCGTGTGATTCGGGAAGTACAATTGTTTTTTTTCTTCCCGCAGAGTTCGATTTGATTTGTTTGAGTAATTCTAATTCCATTTATTCTCCCTGTTAAAAAGTTCTTTCCAAACTTACGAAAAATATGTAATAACAGCCTTTTAAAACACTTTCTGCCAGTTAAAAATTTAATAGTTAATAGCCGGCAATAAATGGTCTGATCACCTTATAGAGAATTATTTCAGCTAAAGTAAAATTAAACCACAAAACACTTGTATTTGGCTTAAATAACATTGATTTTTGCGACTAAAAGCGATAGATTCACGTTCCAAATTTTAATATGATAGCTGAAAATTTTCAGATAGTTAAAGACCGGATAGCTAAAAAATGTTCGGAAATAAGCAGAAATCCCGCTGAAATTAAGCTTATCGCTGTTTCAAAAAATTTTGGTGTAAAGGAAATTCTTGAAGCAAAAAATGCCGGTGCTTTTCAGTTTGGTGAAAACCGGGCTCAGGAATTAAAAAGCAAATTTGATGAACTGGGGAAACAGGTAACCTGGCACTTCATTGGTAACCTGCAAAGAAATAAAGTTAAGTATATTGTTGGTTGTGCTGAGTATATTCACTCAATGGATTCTTTTCTTCTTGCTTCAGAAATTGAAAAACGTGCAATCAAAAGCGGGATAATTCAAAAAGTTCTTTTACAGATAAAAACATCTGAGGAAGAATCTAAGTCAGGTTTAACAGACCTGACTGAGGCAAGAGAAATTTTGAAATTTTGTAAACAGTCATCTAATCTTGAATTAAAAGGATTGATGACAATTGCTGCATTAACTGAAGATGAAAAACTGATAAGAGAGAGTTTCAGGTATTTGAGAAAACTAAAAGATGAATTTAATTCCGAAGGTAATGAACTAAATGAACTTTCAATGGGAATGACAGGCGATTTTGAAATTGCAATTGAAGAAGGTGCAACAATGTTAAGGATAGGTTCAGCAATATTTGGTACACGTGATTATTCAATTAACCGGAAAGAATCATGAAAATATCACCGCAAAGTTTGAAGAAACAGGAATTCAACAAATCAATGCGCGGTTATGATAAAGATGAAGTGCATGCATTCCTTGATAAACTTGCAGATGAAATTGAAGAACTTCAGACCGAACACGAAAAAATTAAAACTGAATATGAATCATCTTCAGCGGAATTAATCAGATTGCAGCAGCTTGAAAAAAATCTGAACGATGCAATTGAAAACGCACATGAAACTGCAGCTAAAAATATTGAGTCTTCCAAAAGACAGGCTTCACTTATGATTAAGGAAGCTGAAATCAAAGCTGCACAGATACTTGATAACGCAAGACAAACATCTGACGAAATGCGGACTGCGGTGATTAACCTTAGAGAAGAAAAAGATATGATCGTTGCCAAACTGAAAGCAATGATAAATACGCAGGCTAAACTTCTCGAAATGAAAGTTGAAGAGTCTGACAAAGAAACCGTTGAAGTGACAAAATCAAGTTCAACTAAAAAAGTAGATATTGATATAGATAACATCGTTAATAAACTTTTATAATGAATAATTTAAAAGAAAAAATTCAGGAAACTCTTTCAGTTATAAGATCGAAAACAAAAAATGATTTTCCTGTTGGAATAATTCTCGGAACCGGTCTTGGCGGACTTGTTAAGGAAATTAAAATAGATCATGAAATTGATTATGCCGAACTCCCTCATTTCCCTTTATCTACTGTTGAATCACACCATGGAAAATTAATTCTCGGTTCAATAGGGAATAAAAAAGTTGTAGCAATGCAGGGTCGGTTTCATTACTACGAAGGTTATACTATGCAGCAGATAACCTATCCAGTAAGAGTAATGAAATTTCTTGGTGTAACAAATCTTCTTGTTTCCAATGCATGCGGAGGAATGAATCCTATTTATAAACGGGGAGATTTAATGTTGATGGTTGATCACATAAATCTGCTTGGCGATAACCCGCTTATAGGAAAAAATGAAGATGAACTTGGTCCGCGTTTTCCGGATATGAGTGAACCATACAGTTATCACCTGATTAATATTGCAGAAGAAGTTGCACTCGACAATAAAATAAAAATTCAAAAAGGTGTTTATGTCGCTGTGCCTGGACCAAATCTCGAAACAAAAGCAGAATACAGGTTTTTAAGGGCAATAGGCGCTGACGTTGTTGGCATGTCAACAATCCCCGAAAATATTGTAGCGAATCATATGGGGATGAAAGTACTTGGAATGAGTATTATTACAGATGAATGTTTTCCTGATTCATTAAAGCCTGTTAATGTTCAGGAGATAATAGCGGCTGCTATGGCGGCTGAACCTAAAATGACATTAATAATGAAAGAAGTAATAAAGAGAATCTAACATGAAAAAAGGAAGATTGTTCAATTACTTTGTTGTATTAATTCTCGGTTTGCTGATGTTTGTATCGAACTTTCTTAACACCAGCATATTTACTTTTGGGGATAATAGTTTTGCAGTGTGGTTTGTTATTTCAATCTTATGTTTTGCCTGCGGATGGTATATTGACAAAACACTTGGCTGGCAGTTTGGCGGTAAAGTAGTTTTTGCAATGATTATAGCAGCTACATTTATAAGCATTCTTGCAATTACATTTTTCCAGGAATATTTCGGAAGCAGCGACCTGATTGCAGAAAACCTTATCCTTTACAGTTTGAGAAATATAACATTAGGTTCAATGGCAATATTCGGGATGGCAATAGTTGAGATTCTTTCGCTACAAAAAGAAATGTTATTGCTAAAAGAAAAGAACAAAGTTTTTGAAGACATGACAATCGATGCAAAAAAAGAAGCTGAGATCGAAGTTCGTGAGGCAAAAGTAAAAGCAGAGAAAATTCTTAATGATGCAGATCTTGATTCAAGAAATATCCTGATGATGAAAGAAAAAATCGAAAGAGAATTAAAAGAATTTATACAGGCAGAAAAAGACCTGATAAAGAAATACGAAAATCTTTAAAGTAATTTTAGTTGAAAGTAGTTCGCAGAAATGTTCAAACAGAATTTAGATAAAGCCGGTTACCCTGAAATTGAAGAAAGAATTTTAGAGTTCTGGAAACAAAATAAAATTTTTGAAAAAAGTGTAACGTCAAAAGATGTTTCAAAATCATTCACTTTTTATGAAGGTCCACCAACCGCCAATGGCAAGCCGGGAATCCATCACGTTATGGCCCGTACACTCAAAGACCTTGTATGCCGCTATAAAACATTGCAGGGTTATAAAGTTGAAAGAAAAGCAGGCTGGGATACGCACGGACTTCCGGTTGAAATTGAAGTTGAAAAGAAACTCGGTATAAAACATAAAAGTGAAGTTATTGAATACGGAATTGAAAAATACAACCAGGCTTGCCGCGAATCTGTTTTTACCTACTTAGACCTCTGGGAAAAAATGACAACCCGGATGGGTTACTGGGTTGATCTTGATTCGGCTTATATAACACTTACCAATAATTATATTGAATCCGTCTGGTGGGCGCTAAAAACACTTTTTGATAAAGGACTAATTTATAAAGATTATAAAATTGTTCCGCAGGATCCTAAATCAGAAACAGTTCTTTCATCACACGAACTTGCACTTGGATACCGCGAAACTAAAGACCCGTCTGTTTATGTTCTCTTCAAAATAAAAAATAAAGATGAACACTTTCTTGTTTGGACAACAACCCCGTGGACGCTGATATCTAACGTTGCCCTTGCAGTCGGTTCTGATGTTGACTACGTGAAGATAAAAAACAAAGGAAAAGTTTTTATACTAGCCAAAGCCCGTTTAAGTGTTATTGATGATGAATATGAAATCCTTGAAGAGATGAAAGGCTCATCACTTGAAGGGACAGATTACGAACAACTGATGCCTTATTGCAGTGTTGATAAAAAAGCCTTTTATGTTGTAAGCGGTGATTTTGTTTCTACCGAAGATGGATCCGGAATCGTTCACATTGCCCCTGCATTTGGTGCTGATGATTACGAGTTGTCAAAGAAGTTTGGCTTGCCAATGCTTCAGCCGGTTACACGCGGCGGTTTATTCACAAAAGAAGTAACCGACTTTGAAGGACAGTTTGTTAAAGATGCTGATAAAGACATCATTATCAAACTGAAAGAGGAAGGTAAACTTTATAAGAAAGAAACAATCGTTCACTCATATCCTTTCAGCTGGCGACATGAAAATGTTCCTGTGATTTATTATGCAAGAGAGTCCTGGTTTATCCGCACAACTGAAATTGCAAACCGGATGGTTCAGTTGAATAAAACAATCAACTGGCAGCCGCCTGAAGTCGGCTCAGGAAGATTCGGCAACTGGCTAGAAGAAAATAAAGACTGGGCTTTGTCACGCGACAGATTCTGGGCAACACCGTTACCAATATGGTTAAGTGAAGATGGTGATGCATTTGCAGTCGGAAGTATTGAAGAGCTTAAAAAAGGTTTCATTGAAGAAAATGGCAAACGAATTCCGGTTAAGGATGTTGCTGATATAGATCTTCACAAACCTTTTGTTGACAAAATATTTTTTGAACGCGACGGTAAAATTTTTAAACGTACACCCGAACTGATTGATGTATGGTTTGATTCAGGCGCAATGCCATTTGCACAATATCATTATCCTTTTGAAAATAAAGAATGGTTCGAAAAGAATTTCTTCCCCTCTGATTTTATTTGCGAAGGAATTGACCAGACAAGAGGATGGTTTTACACACTTCACGCAATATCAACAATGTTGTTTGACAGTGTGGCTTACAAAAATGTAATTGTGAACGAACTAATTCTCGATAAGAACGGTTTGAAAATGTCAAAATCAAAAGGCAACACAGTTGATCCGTTTATGCTTTTTGATAAGTACGGTGCCGACGCGACACGCTGGTATCTTGTAACTAACAGTCCGCCCTGGAGACCAACATTATTTGATGAGGAAGGATTAGTTGAAGTTCAAAGAAAATTCTTTGGAACACTTGTCAACACATACTCATTTTTTGCTTTGTATGCAAACATTGATAAGTTCAACGCATCAGAAGAATCTGTTCCATATACTGAACGACCCGAAATAGATCGCTGGATCATTTCTAAACTAAACTCACTCATTAAAGAGTATGAAGAGTTTATGGATAATTATGATGTTACAAAAGCGGCTAGAGCAGTTTCCACTTTTACGATCGACCATCTTTCAAACTGGTATGTACGAAGATGCAGAAGAAGATTCTGGAAATCTGAAATGAACCGGAATAAACTTTCCGCTTACCAGACTTTATATGAATGCCTGATTAAGGTAGCAAAACTGACTTCTCCGTTTGCACCTTTCATATCCGAAGAATTATTTCTTAGCCTTAATTCTGTGACGGGTCAGGATAAATTTGAATCAGTTCATCTTTCAGATTTTCCGCAAGCCGGTTACAGGGATGCTGCTCTGGAAGATAAAATGGAAATGGCACAAAAGGTTGTCTATCTTACAAGATCAATGCGTGCTAAATCAAATCTTAAAATCCGGCAACCGCTTTTAAAGATAATAGTGGTTGCAGATAAAAGTAAAAAAGATGCGCTTGAAAACATGAAAGATGTAATTCTTGATGAAGTAAACATTAAAGAGTTAATCGTACTTGATGATGATTCAGGAATTGTTAACAAAAGTGCAAAAGGAAACTTCAAAGCGATAGGTCCAAAATTCGGAAAGAAGGTTAATCCCGTTGCAAACCGTATCAAAACAATGACAAAAGAAGAAATTTCTTTACTGGAAAAAGAAGGAAGTATAAAGATCAATCTGGATGGTGAAGAAATTGAAATCCTTAAAACCGATGTTGAGATAATCAGCACAGAAATAGAAGGCTGGGTTGTTGAAAGTGAGGAAGGAGTTACAATAGCACTTGACACTGAGCTGAATGATGAACTTATTGCAGAAGGATTTGCACGTGAGTTTGTTAACCGTGTTCAGAATATGAGAAAAGACGCCGGGTTTGAAGTTACAGACAGAATTAAAATAAAATTTACTTCTGATTCAAAATTAAATGATGCAATAAAATTATTTCATGACTATATTTCCAATGAAACACTTGCAGATATTATTAAAGAGGAAATGAATACAAACGGGGGAGTTAATCAAAACTGGAAAATCGGGGAGTATGACTGCTCCATTCAAATTGAAAGGGTAAATACCTAAATAAGGAGACCGACAGATGGCAAAAAAAACTTCCACCCAAAAACCTGCAGCAAAAAAAGCAACTGCAAAAACTACAGTTAAAAAAACTGTGTTGAAAAAAGCTGCAACAAAATCCGGCTCTAAAACTGCTGTTAAAAAGACTGTAAAGAAAGCCGCTCCTGTTAAAAAGACAGAGAAAAAAGTTACAGCCAAAGTGAAAGAGATTAAGAAAAAAATTGTACCAAAGAAAATTGTAGAAAAGAAACAAGAAAAAAAGATGACATTGAAAGTTAAAAAGAAAGACGTTGTACAGCCTGTTGAAGTTATATCAACTGCAGAATCACGTGCAAAGGCAATGGAGAAAATAAAAGGCTACAGCAAAAAAGACCTTGATCATTTTAAAGAAATAATTCTCGAAAAAAGAGACGAAATAATAGAGCAGCTTCAAAACCTGAAAGACCAGATGCTGGACCCGACAACCGGTGAATACATAAAT
>JAEXTA010000205.1 GCA_023453665.1 Bacteroidota bacterium
GGTTTTCACTCTAACGGGCAAAGTATTGATGAATAAACCGACCATATCATCAGAACCTACAACAGTATTTTTTCTGCACGATCTGGTCGCACCAAAAACAACATCCTTATCACCTGAGTATTTGGATAATAAAAGCGACCAGGCAGCAAGAATTATTGTATAAGGAGTTAAGTGATTGTCTTTTGCGAACCCTACTATAGCATCAGTCAGAGTCTCGGTCAGATAATGATAACTTACATCATAACCGGTTCTGACTTCGTCTTTTTCATAATCGAATTTATTAAAGTTCAATTGAGTTGGTGATTTAAAACCTTCGAGATATTTTTTCCAAAATACGTTTGATTTTGATTCATCTAACTTTTCAAGCCATTTAATATATTCAATGTAAGGTTTCGGCAAAGGAAGATTAATTGATTGTCCACTTTGTAACTTCTTATAAATATCAAACACTTCATTTATTATTATGGGAAATGATCTGCCGTCAAGAAGTATATGATGGAATGTCCAGATACAAACATAGTGTGATTCGGAAAGAGTATAAACTTTAACCCTCATCAAAAGGGGTGTGTTTAAATCAAACCCTTTCTTCCTGTCAGAAGCATAAAACTCTTCAAGTATTTTTTGTTGATCAGAAACTGAGAGACTTGAGATGTCATCCACTGAAAACTGAAGTTCAAAAATGTTATTTACCTGTTGAACCGGGTAATCAAGCCCATCCCATTTAAAGCTTGTTCTGAGTATTGAATGTCTTTCTACAACTTTTGTCCATGCCTGCTTAAAAAACGAAACTTCAACTTTTTCATTCAGATCAAAAACAATTTGTTCTATGTCAACGCCAGAGCCGGGCGCAAACTGGGAATGGAATAACATTCCCTGCTGCATAGGTGACAAAGTATAAAAATCCTGAATTTTCAGATCGTTCATAATAATTAACTTAATTGATTGTAGAGGTTAGAAATTCAAAAGTTGGGGCTTAATATACAATCTTTATAAAAACTGTAAAACATTACAATGTTAATTCTGTAAAATCTTTTTATTGAGTATAACAGATCAAATTTTCCAACAATGATTCTTACTCTTCAATTTCCTTTCAATTATTATTTTAATCGTTTTAATCTTTGTTTAGAAAGTTCAGCTCTTTTTGAAATGACTGGTTGTTTTATTGTATCATCATCATTTCTTTTCATTTGAATGAACTCAACCAGTGAATAAATTGTAGGATTTCTGAAAATATCAATGAGGGTTAGATTCTGCTCAACAGATTTTTTGATCTCTGCGTGCATTTGTACTGCAAGTAATGAATGTCCGCCAATATCAAAAAAGTTATCTTTTATTCCAACTTTGTTTGTATTGAGTAACCGTTTCCAGATTTCAGCTATTGATATTTCAAGATCACTGTTTGGAAGAACTACATCCTTTTTCGAATCACTTGAAATTTCAGATATGGGTGGAGGAAATATTTTTCTGTCTATCTTTCCGTTGGGTGTAAGCGGGAATGCATTCATATTTACAAAATGAGAAGGAATCATGTATTCAGGTAATTTATCCTTCAAATATTGTTTTAAACTATCCGGCTCAATAAAGCCGTCATTGGAAACTATATAGCCAACCAATCTCTGATCGCCCGGTATATCTTCCCGTGCAATAACAACTGATTCACGGACAAGATGATGAGAAGATATTTGTGATTCAATATCTCCGAGTTCAATTCTGTAACCGCGTATTTTAACCTGGTTATCAGATCTTCCCAGGAATTCAATTGTTCCATCAGGTAAATACCTGGCAAGATCACCTGTTCGATATATCCTGTCATTTTCATTTGCAGAAAAAGGATTCTGAACAAATCTTTCATCAGTTAGTTGCTGACGGTTATAGTATCCATTTGTTACTCCGTCTCCTCCAATGCATAATTCTCCGGCAACCCCAATTGGTGTGGGTTTATTAAAAGAATCAAGTATGTAAATCTGCGTATTTGCGATTGGTCTTCCAATTGGTATTGAATCCGCATCTGCATCAGTAAGTTTATGAAGAGTTGACCAGATTGTTGTTTCAGTCGGTCCATACATATTAATGACATTACCACTCAAAGTACTTAAAAGTTTTTTGGCAAGATTCACGGGGAACGCTTCTCCGCCGATAAGCATCGTATTTAATCCTTTTAGCACCTCTGACGATTCATCTGTTATCGTTAGCATTTTTGCCATTGATGGCGTGCATTGCATATGCGATATATTATGTTTTCTGATAAGTGCATCAATTGAATAATTTTCATCACTCTCGACGATTTCAGTTTGATTGGACAGAACTCTCAACTGGTTAAGATAGTGTAAATGAGATAATACAATTTCGGAATCGATACCGAAATCGATAAGGCATGCAATTTCATCAACGCCTATCTTTTTCAGATCATCAACTATTTTCTGACAAGTTTCAGGCGTTCCGAATAAACCGCTTGATTTGTAATATCTTTCAAACGAATAATCCAGTATTGCATCCAGGTCTTCAGTCGAAAGGTTATCCATGCTGAAGTTTCCATCCGAATTAGTAGTTACTTTTTTGAACGTTGGGAAAGACCATGCTGCTTCTTTAACAAGATTAACGGCACTCTGAAGATAATTCTTCATTGGTTCCCGAACTATTTCTTTCACCGAATCATCATCAGGTCCGACAAATGTGTGAAGCATTAAAGTAAGGATTCCTTCACCGGGGTGACCAGCATCTTTCCAGGCTTTGCGGTAGATTTTAATTTTTTCTCCGACTTCAGAAACGGATTGACCGAGTAAATGAGTAAGCAGATTGTACCCGGATTTACCCGCCAATTCAAATGTTTCGGGATTTGATGCTGCAGTAATCCAAATCGGAAGATCTTTTTGAACCGGCTTCGGAAGAATATTAATATCAATCATTTTACCATTAGGATTTAAAAAACTAACTGACTCTCCATGCCAGAGTTTTTTAATCTCGGCGATCTGACGGAACATTAAATTTTTTCGGTCTTCAAAGTTCTGCGGCATAATAACAAAATCATTTGGCTGCCATCCCGCAGCAAAAGCAATTCCGACTCTTCCTTTTGATAAGTTATCGACCATTGACCATTCTTCAGCTATACGGATAGTGTTATGAAGCGGAGAAACCACACTGCCTGCTCTTAATTTTATTTTCTCAGTCACAGTTGCAATAGCAGCACTGGTTATTGAGGGGTTTGCATACAAACCACCGAAATCATAAAAATGCCGTTCTGGTGTCCATATTGCGGTGAAATCATTTCTATCTCCGAATTTAGCACCTTCAATAAGCAGTTTATATTTATTCTGGTCTTTTTCACCTTCGTAACTCGAAAAATAAAACAGACTAAAATCAATTGGCTGCGACTTTTTACCGGAATGTATAGTTTGCGTCTGTACTTTTATATCTTCACCAGTGTATATAACTACTTTGATTCCTCTTGTTAAAGTCCATAACAATTCAAGAACGGAAATGTCAAAAGATAGCGATGTCACAGCTAACCAGGAGGAATCATCATCATATTGGATGTGATCATCCATTCCCTCAAAAAAGTTGATAACATTTTTATGTGTTACCATCACACCTTTTGGTTTACCTGTTGAGCCAGAAGTATAAATTAAGTAAGCCAGGTTTGATGAGTCATTACGATCCGGAGTTTTTCCGTTAAACGAATTGATCATTTCTTCATGATCATCCATCAGTATCAATTCTGCGGTACTAGTCTGAAAATTATTTTGTAGAACAGATTCCGTAACAATTATTTTACAACCGGAATCTTCACTCATCATCTTAGTTCGCTCTTTGGGGAATTTAGGATCAAGAGGTAAATAGGCTCCACCCGATTTCAATACTGCCAGAATAGCAATCATCATATTTATTGAACGGTTGAGGGAAATCCCAACAAATTCATTTTTACTCACTCCCTTAGAATTCAGGTATGCAGCCAGTTTATCAGATCTGTTATTTAATTCTTTAAAAGTGATCTGTTCGTTTTTACAGACTACAGCAATCTCATTTGGTTTTAGTTCAGCCTGTTTTTCAAAAAGTTTATGGATACACACATTTTTATTATATCCTTTAAATGTGTTGTTCCAATCGACTGTTATCTGAGTTTTTTCTTTTGAAGTCAGGACGTTATTTGTCGAGAATATTTCATCAGGCTTTGCCAATATATTCTGGACAAATTCTTCAAACTGCTCAATCATCCTTTCGGACTGATCTTTACTTATTTCAATTTCATTGAGGCATAGATAAAATTGTTTTTCTGCCAATGAATAAAAAAGAATCAGCGATGAATTTTTGCTGATTATTGTTTTATCTAGATAACCATCCTGAATCATAATGTGAAAATGAGAAAGGTCTGTTTTACTGTGTCGTAATTCAGGTGTTCTGGCAATAACATCATTTATGTATGCAGGTGAATTGGCTATCTTTTTATAAACTTCTGATGTTTTATTTAGTTCAGTTTTTAAACTGCTGCTAAAATCTATTTCAACACTGAAAGGAACTGCCGCTGTAAAAAGTTTATCATAAGAACCGGTGCCTGAAACGAAAGGGTCTGGCATATAACCAATATCAACTTTGGTTTTATCGAGAAGTCTGCCGAGATACAGTACAAAAGCGCTTTTAATAAATATTTCTGAATCCAGTTGTGATATGGAATTAATTCGGGAAAATAATTCATCATCAAAAGGAAGTTTTATTGAATTAATTTTCGGCTCAGAAAACTTACTTTTGGTTTTAAATGGTAACTGTACAGGTTCAATTTTCTGAAGTGTTTTTATCCAGTAAGGTTCACTTTTACAAATACGTGAATAAAATTCAGTCAGATTTTTTTTCCATGTATCGCTCAATTCATCAAATGAAGAACCAACCGACAGGTTATATCTGGTTAGTATTTCGTTTACAGTCAGGGTATTCCCGTTCAAAGATTCAAAAGTGTTTAGTTTTATCAAACCATTTTTTGCTGCAACTGTAATAGATTCCTCATCAGTTTCTGTAATAACACCTGGTACATTATGATGTTCAATTGATATATCAGACGCATTCTTAACAATGATGTGTTCGCCATTAATCCTGATCTTTGCCGCGGCAAGAGGATTAAAATAGTTACCGTAGTTTAATGAACGTACGAGTGCAGAAATTTCTTTAGCAGGTTTTTTCCATGATATTATTCCCGCTGATTCCGGCTTTTTGAATTTGGAAAAGTATGAGTTTTCAATTTTAGTTTGTTTTAATCTTGTTACTGAACCGCTGATTATTTCATCTGCTAATAATTCGAATGATTCAGTTGCCGCAAGAAAACATTTTGTATTTAATGAAAATGCTGTCTCGTCAGGCTGAATATCAATCATGACCTGTTTCAGTATATCACCTTCATCAATGCCATCGGTCATAACATGCCAGGTTATGCCATGACTTTTTTCCTGATTCATTATAGCCCAGGATGTAGCATTCAGTCCGGCATAATTTGGTAAAGGACCATCGTGAAAATTAATGGCACCTTTATTTGCAAGTGAGAGTATTTTGGGAGAAATAATTTTAAGATTAGTTATACTGAACAGGTAGTCAAAGTTATATCTTGTCAGATATTCTTCAGTAAACATGTTATAGCTGATACATTCAATATTTTTACTGGAGGCCCATAATTTTATTTTGGGATTGTCCGCTACAACAAGCCTAATATTTTGTTTTTTCTGAATAAGGATGTCACAACACTGTATGAGTAATGTGTCTTCACCTACAATTACACTTGAGAAGCCGGGAACAGAATTATAAGACTCCATACAATCCTTTATTTTTAAATAATTTTGGTCGCTTGTTGAGGACTAAGCGGTAAAGTAATTAATTTCTTTAATGTTGCCGCAAAGAGCTACAGCGGCAGAATAACCATCGGGGGGCATTAAATCCATAATCCGGCAGTCAATAAATTCACTTGATTGATCTCTGAATAATTCATCGACTTTAATTATACCTTCATTTGAAACATCTATCGAAACTAACGGTGCTGATAGTCCATGACCAACAGCTTTAATAATAGCTTCTTTGCGCGTCCATATCCTGAAAAACAATTGTGCAGCCTCATCGTTTGAGTTCCTGAGAATACTATTTTCATTCTGTGTATAAAGTTCTTTTGCGATGTCAAACATTTCAGGAATTTTTTTGATGTACTCGATATCAACTCCTATTTCATCCGTATCACTCACAGCTAATAAAGCCTGACCTTTCGAATGTGAAATGTTGAATTTTATTTTTGGTTTTTTCTGCAATGCAATAATTTCAGGTTTACCGAATTTTCCATAATCAAATTGAATTTCCACAGGATCTACATCTAAATATTTTGAAAGAGATTCTCTTAAAAATCCCCTGCAGCAGACATATTCATTTCTGTCTTTTTGAAAATAAAATCTTTGCGATCTTTCAACTTCATCTTCACTCAGTAGTTTTAAGTAGTTATTAAACTGATCCTCGCTATTTGGTATTTCAAATCTCCAGATATGCAAAGTATCACGTGATAACAATAAATTTTCACTAACAGTGGTCATAGCCTTCGTCACATTTAAATTAAGTTTTAAGCAATTAAGGTGTATAGTTCCTAAATGACAATGTTAAGAACTAATTGCTTGTCAAAACACAATATTCATACCACGCAGATAATAATTTCCAGGGCTAAATACACTCATAATTGTGTTAATTAATTCAATATTGAGAATACTGTTTGAAATGTGATTCAAAATACAACAAAATTGGATTATTGATTTATTTATAAACTCTTTAATAATTAAAACTGCAGTTTTCTAAACGAATTGAAATATCTCGTTATGAAAAATGCAATTCACAAAGTCAATAAAGAGTCAGGCTTGAAGATTCACACAGAAATATAGCAAAATTTCTTAACCAAATAGATAATGTTCATTCTTTATCAATTAACCAACCTTCTGCCATTCCTGTTTCAACATCAGAAATAAATCTCGACGGAAGCGAAAGCGTAACTCCTTTTTCACGATCGTAAAGATTCATCGGGTAAGTGATAAATAAATTTTGTTTTGCCCTTGTTGATGCAACATACATAAGCCTTCTTTCTTCTTCAAGAAGTTCCTGGCTTTCTACTGATCGGCTGGAAGGGAAGTAACCATCAACTGCATGTATAATAAAAACGGAATGCCATTCCAATCCTTTTGCAGAATGAATTGTTGACAAAGTAAGATATTCTTCCTGCTTATCGGGTGAATCAATATCAATCACACTGTCGATTATCGGTTCAATAGCCATATCTGCCAGAAGGCTGTCAAGTGATCTGTAGTTTTCTGTGATGTTTAAAAAGATGTCTATGTCTTTTTTTCTTTTGTTAAAATCATCATACTTATCTTTGAACAAAGGATAATAATACTCACATACCTGCTGTGCTTTTTCTGATGGCTGCGATTTTGATGTAGTGATCAGATAAAGCAGCTGAAATAAATCATAAAGTTTTTCGTATCTGAATTTACTTGAGTTTTCCGGGTTTTGATTTACGGAGATTTTTCCCGTTGATAATTCATCAAGAATTTTTTGAGCAGTCTTTGGTCCAATTCCTTCATGAAGTAATAATACTCTGTACCAGCTTACAACATCTTTTGGATTAGATGCAATCCTTAAAAATGCAAGAATATCTTTTATGTGTGCAGTTTCAATAAACTTCATTCCGCCAAATTTAAGGAAAGGAATTCCTGCTTTATTCAATTCGATTTCAAGATCAAATGAAAAAAAAGATGAGCGGAATAATACTGCAATATCATTCAACTGAACTCCTTCTTCACGGAGTTCAAGCACTTTATCAACAATAAATTTTGATTGAAAATTTTCGGTCGTCGCTGCGACTATAAGAGGAAGTTCGCCTTTACTTTTTCTTGTATAAAGAACTTTTGTGAATTTTTCGATTGCAGTTTCATTTATATGATTGGCAAGATTCAGGATCGGTTGGGTGCTTCGGTAATTTTCTTCAAGTTTAATTATCTGCACATCTTTAAACAAAGAAGGAAATTCCATGATGTTCTTAAAGTTTGCACCCCTGAACGAGTAAATTGATTGTGAATCATCTCCGACAACCATTATGTTATTATTTACCTGACATAAACCCTTAACAATATCTGCCTGAAGTTTGTTTGTATCCTGGTATTCATCAACCATAACAAATTTTATTGCAGAGAGAAGTGAACGAACGGCAGGAGAAGAACTTTCAAGAAAGTTTTTCAGATATACGAGTAAGTCATCATAATCAAGAAGATTATTTTTGTGCTTATAATTTTTAAAGATGTTGTGTATATCAATTATTTCCTGCAACTGTTCAATAAAGTGAGGATAACTTTCTAAAATAATACTCTCGATAGTCCTGCCTGTGTTTACGCTAAGACTGTAAACCTTGTTAAGTGTTTGTTTATTGGGGAATCTTTTTTCTTTGCCAATAAACCCTGCCTGTGAACGAATAAGATTAATAACATCTTCACTATCAGACTGATCTAATATTGTAAAATTAGATTCGAGGTTTAATGCTTTGGCATATTTTCTTAAAGTCAGATTTGCGAATGAGTGAAATGTTCCACCGTTTATTTTAGAACACCTGTTATCTAATAGAATAGATGCCCGGTTAAGCATTTCATTTGCGGCTTTGCGGGTGAATGTTAAAAGTAAAATCGATTGAGGATCATAACCAAGTTCAACTAAGCGGGCAACCCTGTAAACCAATGTTCTTGTTTTGCCTGTGCCTGCACCGGCAATTATAAGGTAAGCTCCTTCAACAGCAGAGGCGGCTTCGTATTGTGCGGGATTTAGTTCATGCTGATAATTAATAACAAAACGGGCTTCATCAATTTTTTTTGTTATGAAGCCCGCTTCATTAATTTTCTTAAGAGTATATTTTTTATGAATCATCTTCTAAGGGCTTTTGGTTTACCTATAATTTCTGAAACAATAATATAGTCTCTTACAGTCTGCGGTTCTCTGAGTTTCTTTTTCAAATCAGCAAAGGGATCCACAAAGGTTTTGCGTGTCAGAAAATACTTTTCATCATTCTCTTTACTTTTTGATTTTAGAGCAGGTTTAATTCCCGAAGCATCATAAGAAGTGTATTTAGAATACATATGCTCGGACTGAGTAACTGTATTTTCCGTATTTATTTTTCTTACATCACTTTTTTGAACAGGTTTTGGCCTTCTGACAGGCTCAACTTTTTTTGGAACAGGAACCGGCAGTTCAGGAGTTTCCATCTTGAACATTTTTTCAATCTCGCGGAGAATATCATAGTCATCAACTTCTTTTTTCTCAGCTTTAACAGATGTTCCTTCATAAGTTGTTACCGACTGAGTATCAACGTCCAATGTTTCATTATCAGCTTTAGGAGGTTCTTTCTTTTTCTTAAAGAATGAACTTAAAAAACTGATTATGATTACCGCATAGATAAGTATTTCAAATACATTATCCATTTCAACTTTTATCCTTTTTCTCTTCCGGTTTTGCAATAGTTGTTCTCATTTCAGTATCAGCCTGGACATTTTTAAGATTATAATAATCCATCACTCCAAGGTTTCCTGATCTGAATGCCTCAGCAATTGCTCGGGGAACTTCAGCTTCTGCTTCTACAACTCTTGCGCGTTGTTTAGCAACTTCAGCAACCATTTCCTGTTCAAGTGCTACTGCAGCAGCACGTCTTTCCTCTGCTTTAGCACGTGCTACTTTTAAATCAGCTTCAGCCTGATCGGTTTGAAGTATAGCGCCAATATTCTGACCTATATCAACATCAGCAATATCAATTGAGAGAATTTCAAAAGCAGTTCCTGAATCAAGCCCTTTTGATAAAACACTTTTTGAAATTCTATCGGGATTTTCAAGAACCTGTTTATGATTATCACTTGAACCAATTGTTGAAACAATACCTTCGCCAACTCTTGCAAGTATTGTTGCTTCACCCGCGCCGCCGACAAGTCTTTCTATATTTGCGCGGACAGTAATTCTTGCAATTGCTTTAAGCTGGATGCCATCTTTAGCAACTGCAGCAACTAACGGTGTTTCAATTACTTTAGGAAGTACCGACATCTTTACTGCTTCAAGAACATCTCTTCCTGCAAGATCAATCGCAGTAGCTCTTTCAAATGTAAGTCCAAGATTAGCCTTATCAGCAGAGATAAGTGCGTTAATTACTTTAATCACATTACCTCCGGCAAGATAATGCGCTTCAAGTTTACCCATTTCAACAGTAATCCCTGCTTTTGTTGCGGTTATCATACTTCTGACGATGATTACAGGTGGTACTTTTCGCAGCCGCATTCCAACCAGGTCTTTGAAAATTTTAACTTTTACCCCTGAGAAGTAAGCAGTAATAAATAATCCAAGAGGAATGAAATAAAGGAATACAATTAAAAAAAGAACGATCGCAATGATGATTACAATTGACAAACCGGCAATAGCGTCCATAAACTCTCCTGAAAATTTTAGTGAGAAACGTTTTCAATATAGGTTATTTTTGATAAAGATTAAACGAGATGTTCTTAACGAATTGTTATTATTAAATTCCGGTTTACAAATTCTGTCATCATCTTTGACAATATGAGCCAATTGTGTACTTATGCAAGACAGATTTACAATTTAGTTTTTGAAATCGTTGATAATTTCTCTGAATTAGATGGTATAATATTTGTCAAATTAACACTTTAGGTTTCAATACCTACTTTAAATAAAATGGATAATAGCTTTGATATTTGGATTTTTAGCAAAATAAGCTAAATTCCAACAGTCTGATTAGCGGTTTTGGTAAAAATATAGCCCAAATGAAACCAAACAGAAGGATTAAATGTTTAATAAATTGTCATCATCTAGAATACAAGGACTAAAAAATGGATGGAAATTTTTCAGATAGACTTCAGGATGTAATAAGATTAAGCCGTGAAGAAGCATTAAGATTAGGTCACGATTATATCGGTACTGAACATCTACTTCTCGGGATTATTCGTGAAGGGCAGGGTGTTGCAATAAGAATTTTGCGTAACCTTGACTGCGATCTGATGAAGCTAAAAAAAGCAATTGAAGATACAGTAAGAACCTCCGGCGGAACTCTTACCATTGGCAACATTCCACTTACAAAACAAGCCGAAAAAGTTTTGAAGATCACACAAATCGAATCAAAAATTTATAAAGCAGATGTAATCGGTACTGAACATCTTCTTCTTTCACTCCTGAGAGATGAAGATAATATAGCTACACAAATTCTTCATCAGTTTAATGTTTCTTATGATTCCGCTAGATCAGAATTAAACGCGATGTTAAGCAGTTCTAATCCCAAAGATACATCAGGAAACCAGCCGCCAGCATCGGATAAAAAAAGCGAAAGAACAAAAACTCCTGTCCTCGATAATTTTGGAAGGGAATTAACAAAACTTGCAATTGAGGACAAGCTAGATCCTGTTGTTGGTAGAGAAAAAGAAATTGAACGTGTTGCGCAAATACTCAGCAGAAGAAAAAAGAACACCCCGGTAGTAATTGGTGACCCAGGTGTTGGAAAAACTGCTATCGCTGAAGGTCTTGCATTAAGAATCGTACAAAAGAAAGT
>JAEXTA010000237.1 GCA_023453665.1 Bacteroidota bacterium
CCGGTGTTATTGAATATTTTTCATCACAAGGTCCATCAACAATTACATTTCCCACACCTGTTGTAAGACAAACACCAAAAGTAGTAGGAACTGATTTCGTTTCAGTAACAGGTGCTGGTGGTTTTTCGACTTCATTCGGAGGAACCTCAGCCGCGATGCCGCATATACAGGGTGTGCTTGCACAGGCCTGGAGTAAAGGACTAACACTAACTGCAAACCAGATTAAACAGGCAATGTATGATTGGTCTTTTGATCTTGGCGGCTTAGGCTATGACCATGTTTTTGGTTACGGACTGGCTGATGCTTTGGAAATCTTTAATAATAACCCTTTACCGGTTGAACTCATCTCATTTTCAGCTTTGGCAAAAGGTGATAAAATTGTGCTGACTTGGAAGACTCAAACGGAAGTGAACAACTTCGGATTTGAGATTCAATATTCTATCATAACGGAAAACGGAAAATGGAGTGAATGGAGTTATTCAGGTTTTGTTGAAGGTAACGGTAATTCAAATAAACCTGTGACATACAGTTTTATTGATGATGTTATTAAATCAAATAAAATAAAATACAGGCTTAAACAATTTGATACTGATGGCAAATTTACGTATTCAAAAGAAGTTGAATTAAAAACACAGCCTGAAAATTTTGATCTTAGTCAGAACTACCCAAACCCGTTTAACCCATCAACAACAATTGACTATTCATTACCAGTGGAGAGTTTTGTTAGCATTTCAGTTTACAATCTGCTTGGGCAGGAGGTAAAAAAACTTGTTAATGAGAGCCAGGAACCTGGTTTTTATCAAGCTCATTTTGATGCCGCTGAATTATCATCCGGAGTATACATATATTCGTTAACTGCAAAATCAATTGATGGCAATAAAACATTTTCGCAAACCCGTAAGATGCAGTTTATTAAATAATCCGTTTACATCGGTTAATCACAGTTAAAAGACCGGTTTTAAGCCGGTCTTTCTGTTAAATGGCTTTTCTTTTCATGTTTTTGTATAAAAATATTTATTATAAAGTTTATATGAACTTATTGAATTGAAACCCATATTAGCCTAAATTGTGATAGAAAAATGGAAAAGATATCGTTTTTTAAAATGAGCGGTGCGGGGAATGATTTTATCCTTGTTGATAAAGACAAAAACCCTGCTTTTACTCTCGACCAGTCAGCAATAAAAAAATTATGCGACAGGCATAATGGAATCGGTGCAGACGGTATTATTTCAATTGAAAATTCCGCTGACAAAGATTTTAAGATGAATTATTATAATGCCGACGGGTCCACAGGAAGCTTGTGTGGTAACGGCGCAAGATGTGCCATTTATTTCGCAGGAATGAGCAACAGGTTAAAAAATGGTAAAGCATCATTTCTTTCAAATGATGAATCCTATTCCGGTGAAATGCTGGCAAATGGAAATATTAAATTTAATTTGAATGCACCCAAAAAACTGAAGTTCAATTTTAAGATTAAAGCTGGTGAACAATTGATCAACTCTTCTTTTGCAAATACCGGATCACCACATGTTGTTATAAATATCAACGAGATTTTGAAAAATCCTTCAGACCCAAATTCATTCCACACGGATATGGATCAAATTCCTGTAATTGAATTGGGTAGAGAAATAAGAAATCTTCAGGATTTTGCACCTTCAGGCACCAATGTAAATTTTATTGATATAAAAGATGAAAGAGTTCATATCCGTACCTATGAAAGAGGTGTTGAAACTGAAACACTGGCATGCGGAACCGGGTCTGTTGCTGCAGCATTAATAGTATTTGTAAATAATAAAATGAAACCGCCCGTTACAATAGTTACCAGGGGAAAAGAAGAATTGGTAGTCGATTTCAGAGTTGAGAATAAAAGAGTGACTGATCTTTCACTCAGTGGTCCGGCTAAGATAGTATATACCGGGGAAATGTTATTAAATAATTTTTTCTAATTAATTGGAGCGCAAATGTCTAAAGTTATTTTTTCTATACAATACGAAATACCACCTGCAAAAAAAGACGAATACTTTAGTGTGATAAGAGAATTGAAAAATCTTCTTAAAGCTGATGGACTTGAAAGTTATTCTGTTTATGAAGTAAAAGGAAAATCAAATAACTACCAGGAACAATATGTATTTAGTTCCGAACAGGCTTATGAAGATTTCGATGATAATCAGAACGAAAGAATTAATATTCTTATAAGTAAACTTAATGATTTATCTACCGACAACTCTACTAAATATACTACCCTCACGGAAGTGACCGGAATTGAATAAGAGACAGCGGCTACAGGGTAGCCGCGGCTCCTTTTTTAATAATAAGTTTGATTCTCGTTGTCACCATCTTTTCTTTATACAAACTAATTCCTTCGACTTAGAAAATTATTACTGTAGTTAAATGAATAAAAGATTACACATAATATATATCGGCTCATTTTTTTTAGTTGGTATACTGGTAACCATTCTGCTTATCATAAATGGTCACAGTTATTACAGCTCATCATTGGAAGAAAGATTTTTTCATCCTCAGAATGCTGACCTTAAACCAAGCGGTGCAATCGGACACGGTTTGGGAATTATCGGTACACTTATGATGATTGTCGGTGTCTCCACATATATGATTCGTAAACGCTACCGCAAACTATTCAATCTTGGATACCTTAAACACTGGCTCGAATTTCACATTTTCCTATGCAGTGTAGGACCCGTACTTGTTCTATTTCATACTGCATTTAAATTCGGGGGAATTGTTTCTGTTAGTTTCTGGAGTATGGTTGCAGTTGTTGCAAGCGGAGTTGCAGGTAGATTTATCTATGTGCAGATCCCGCGTTCAATACAGGGACAGGAGTTATCAGTAAAAGAACTAAGTAATATGAGCGATGATCTTACTTTCAGACTTAAAAAAGAATTTTCAATAAACGGAAGAATTGCAGAAAAACTTGAAAAAGTTTTTGCTGTAGATAAGTATAAAGATTTGTCACTTTTTTCAGCACTCATAGTTGTTGTAAAAGAATATTTTGGCATGTATAAAGTTCTCCGTGCAGTTAAAAAAGATCTTAAAGACCTAAACATCACAGGTTATAAAGAAAAACAGGTATTGGAAATAACAAAATCCAAATTGAACCTGATGCGCAGAATTGGTATGCTAAGAACCATGCAGAAATTATTTAAGTACTGGCATATAGCTCATCTGCCATTTGCAATCACGATGTTTGTAATTATGATAATTCATGTAGGTGTTACTATTGCTTTCGGTTATAAGTGGATTTTTTAGGAGGATATATGAAATTCAAACCGGTTTACATTTATTTATTAGTCATTATAACTGCAATAATATTTTTGATCTTTTTTAGTAAGAATGAAAATGAAGTACCCTCAGAGATCACGGATAAACAAATGCCTATGGATGATGTACATAAAAATCTTAATATGCCGGGGAATCAACCAGGACGGGAAAACGTTTCTGAAGATTTCAAAAAACAAATGGAAATGTTAAAGAAAGCATATGAGGATAATCCCGATGACACACTAAAAATCCGTGAGTATGCAGACTATTTATCTGCTGCGCATAATCATTCGGAAGCTTTAACACTTTACAAAAAAATTCTCATCAAATACCCGAAACGCACCGATATTTATTTTTCAATTGCATCCGTTTATTACAATCAAAAAGATTTTAAAAAAAGTGAAGAGACGATTAATGCGGTTTTAAAGTATGACAGCAATAACCTTGAAGCCCGTTATAATGCCGGTGCAATAGCCGTTGCACTTGGCGATCGTGAAAAAGCAAAACTTCTCTGGCAAAAAATTGTGGATGAAAGTCCTTCAACCCCGATTGGTGAACTAGCTAAATCATCACTAGGTCGTCTTTAATACTTAATGGCATTAATTATTCATCTTATTAAGTTTGTGAAATTTTTATCCTTTGATTTTACTGGCGGCATATATTTTACCGATGAGAGATGCTCATATGAAGTAGAATGATTAAATTATGGTAGCATTAAATTTGTGATGTCATCAATCATATCACAAAAGTTACTATTAGTTCAAATGTTTAGATTTGTAATAATTTTATAATATGCGGGGATATGGAAGAAATAATAGAAAATATTATTGCTTACGGATTAACTTTTCTGCTGATAGCTCTTATCATTATAATCTACCTGCGCAGGAACGCCGCAAAAACAAAACTTAACGAAGAAAAAATTCTTAAAGCAAAGGAATCAGGGTTTCACGAACCGGTATCGTTACATCCCGTAGTTGATCCTGAAAGCTGCATAGGCAGCGGTGCCTGTATAGCCGCTTGCCCGGAACATGATATTCTTGGACTTGTAAATGGAAAGGCTGCAACGATCAACGCTTCAAGATGCGTTGGACATGGTGCATGTTTTCATGCATGCCCTGTGCAGGCAATAACACTTTGTATTGGTACTGAAAAACGTGGCGTAGAACTTCCGCATGTCAGCGCTGAATTTGAAACAAGCATACCCGGACTTTTCATTGCAGGTGAACTTGGTGGTATGGGACTGATCAAAAATGCTGTTGAACAGGGTAAACAAGCAATTGAGTATTTATCAAAGAGAATAAGTAAATCACCAAAAGCAAAGTACGATGTAATAATTGTAGGAGCCGGACCAGCAGGCATTTCAGCAACACTTACCTCAGCTAAAATGAAATTACGGTATCTGACACTTGAACAGGATAGCCTAGGCGGTACTGTATATAATTTTCCGCGCGCAAAAATTGTGATGACATCGCCGATGGACCTGCCGCTATATGGAAAAGTTAAACTTTCTGAAACCTCAAAAATAGAACTGCTCAATTTGTGGTACAGCGTGCTTGGAAAGAATAATATAAAAATTAATGAACAGGAAAAGGTTGAGTCGATAGAAAAATCAGATGATTACTTTACTGTTAAAACATCAAAGGGAACTTATACCTCAAACGGAGTATTGTTATCGATCGGGCGCCGCGGCTCACCTCGAAAACTTGGCGTGCCTGGTGAAGAAAAAGAGAAAGTCAGCTACAGATTATTAGAACCCGAACTAGTTCACGATCAAAACATATTAATAGTTGGAGGCGGAGATTCAGCAGTAGAGTCAGCATTGCTGCTCGCTGATGAGGGTAATCATGTAAGTCTTGCCTACAGAGGTGAAACTTTTTCCAGGCTAAAACCGAAGAACCTTGAAAAGATTGAATCAGCATCAAACACCAAAATTATTAAAGTGTATTTTAATACTAATGTAAAAGAGATTCTGGATCACAAAGTCATTTTGATGGTAGAGGATTTTGAAAAAGAAATCAGTAACGATCTTGTTTATATTTTTGCTGGCGGTGAACTCCCGACAAAATTCCTTGAAAAAATTGGAATCACAATTACTAAAAAATTCGGTGATGCAATTATGAAACATCACCGGTGACATATTTTTTATATCAACATCAGACTAAATTGAAATTACTGCTCACATTTTTTGTTTGTATTTTTTTTACCGGATCGATAAC
>JAEXTA010000246.1 GCA_023453665.1 Bacteroidota bacterium
GAAAGTGTCATTACATCCCTTCAGAAACTTAAAGGCTGGCTATGGATATTTTATCACTTCTTCATGGAATGTTTGGAATTGTTTTACTGCTCGGTATCGCATTCCTTTTATCGAACAACAAGAAAAAAATTAATTGGCGTTTGGTGTTAAGCGGAATCGGTCTCCAGGTGGCATTCGCCATACTGATTCTTAAAGGTGATCAGATGCGTTCATTCTTTTCACCGTTAGCATGGCCAAAAGATTTTTTTAACTGGGTAAGCGGATTTTTTGTCCTCGTTCTTAATTTCACTTCTGAAGGAGCTAAGTTTGTTTTTGGTAATCTTGCAATCAGTCCTGGCCAGGATGGAAGTCTTGGTATGTTCTTCGCATTCCAGGTTTTACCGACAATAATATTCTTTGCAAGCCTGATGTCAATTCTATATTACTTCGGAATTATGCAAAGAATAGTTCAGGCAATGGCATGGGTAATGGCTAAAGTTATGGGAACCAGCGGAGCGGAATCTTTATCTTGCACTGCAAATATATTTGTTGGTCAGACTGAAGCTCCTCTAATGATAAAACCATTTATTAAAGGAATGACTAAAAGTGAAATTCTTACAATAATGGTTGGCGGAATGGCTACTATTGCCGGCGGTGTTATGGCAGCTTATATACAGATACTCGGTCATTCATATGCGACCGCACTTGGAATAAGTGTTGCTGAAGCACAACAAATTTTTGCAACTCAACTTCTTGGTGCAAGTGTTATGGCGGCACCAGCAGCTTTAGTAATTTCAAAAATAATTTTCCCTGAAACATCCGATCCTGAAACCAAAGGAACCGTAAAAATTAAAATTGAAAAGAATGCATCGAATGGAGTGGAAGCTGCCGCAAATGGCGCAAGTGATGGACTTATGCTTGCACTTAATGTGGGTGCAATGTTAATTGCATTCATTGCTTTGATTGCTTTAATAAATTATCTGCTTCAAGGTTTAGGGGATGTTACAGGATTAAATGCAACCTTGATTGCTAATTACGGTCAGCCGTTAAACTTCCAATTAATTATTGGTTTGGTATTACAATTCCTTGCAATCGGAATTGGTGTTCCATGGAATGATGCTTTAAGTTTCGGAAGTTTATTCGGAACAAAAATAGTTTTAAACGAGTTTGTCGCTTACCTTGATATGGGTAAAATGATTGAAGCAAAAACATTATTATCAGGCAAAGCAATTTTTATGGCAACATATGCTTTGTGCGGTTTTGCAAACTTCAGTTCTATTGCCATTCAGATTGGCGGACTTGGACCTTTAGCCCCGGAAAGAAAATCTGATATTGCGTCACTTGGAATAAAAGCAGTAATAGGCGGTTCCCTGGCAACATTAATGACGGCAACTTTAGCAGGAATATTCTTTTCATAAAATTATGATCGATCTTAGATTTAAATACAAAGAATTAATTAATTATCTCGAAAAAGAAATTCCGTTCCAGCCGGAGTTTGGTTTAATACTTGGAAGCGGACTCGGTGATTTTGCCGAGAACATCTCCCCTGTTAAAAGTATAAGTACAAACAAAATTCCCGGTTATCCCGCTTCAACAATTGAAGGACATGCAGGGAAAATCCATTTTGCAGAATTTGCAGGACGTAATCTATTAATATTCCAGGGGCGCATACATTTTTATGAGGGCTATAGTTTATCTGAATGCGTCCTACCGGCTTTTATTACTGAAATACTTGGCTGTAAATCATTACTGATAACAAATGCTGCAGGCGGGGTGCACCCGGATTTTGTACCAGGTGATTTGATGCTTATTAATTCTTTCAACAGTATATCAGTAAAAAAAGAGTTTTCAGAATTTTTCGGGGTAGCTGACGAAAAAGGAAAATTAAATTTTTCGGACTTCCCTTCAAAAGAGTTAAATATAAAAATTGAAGAGGCAGCTATATCGGAAAAAATAAATTTGAAACAAGGTGTGTATTGGTATTCGAAAGGTCCGAGCTATGAAACACCTTCCGAAATCCGAATGATTAAAAAATTTGGCGGAGATGCGGCGGGTATGTCAACAGTATTTGAGGCAACATATTCAGCTTACAAAGGGATTAAGACCTCTGCTATTTCCTGCATAACAAACCTTGCCGCCGGTATTTCAAAAACAAAATTAGAACACTCAGAAGTGACTGAAACCGCAAATAGGGTCAAATCAGTCTTTGAACGTCTTATAAAAAAAACTATCGAACTCATCTGAATTCCTGCCGATTTCAACAAAAAAACCTGGCTTCCTACCAAAGTCCATGCACTATTAACACTAATTTTAATTGACTTTCTAAAGGTTTACAGGTAATTTTGGCAGTTAATTTTTATAAAACCCATAAAGAAACAGTAAAATCAAATATGAAAGAATTCAGACTCAGACTCATTCTCATTCTTGCTTTTATTGCCCTGAGCATTTACCTGTTATATCCGACGTATTCTGATTATCAGACTACAAACGAGATTAATAAAGTTCTTGAAACAAAGAGAACTGAATTAAAATCACAAAATCCCGGAATGACAAAACAGGAAATTGATGATGCAGTAGAGCTTATTGCCGATAGTATTAAAAATTCGGATCCATCAATTGCAGAGAACAGACAAAAAAGAGTTAAGCTTGGACTCGATTTACAGGGCGGAATGAGAGTTGTCCTGGAAGTTAATACCGGAAAATTAATTGAAAAGATCGCTAAAAATCCGGATGATGTTTTTAAACAGGTCCTTGCTGAAGCAGAAAAAGAAGCTTCAATATCTGAAGAATCAGTTGTTGATATTGTTGGCAGAAAATTCAGCGAACGCGGTATAAGACTAAGCAGGTATTTTGGTACCATCAAGGATGAAGATTCCGATATACTTGACCAGCTTGGTACTGCCGCAGAAGATGCTGTAAGCCGTGCAATGGAAATTATTAATAACAGGGTTAACCAGTACGGTGTTTCTGAGCCATCCATTCAGCGACAGGGTGCAAGAAGAATAATAGTCGAAATACCCGGTGTAGCAAAAGAAGATGAAGCTAAACAATTGTTACAAGGTACTGCTTTACTCGAATTCAGATTGGTAAAAGACCCTGAATTCACAGTTACAGTTATGCAGAAAGTTGATGATGCTTTAGCCGGTAAGGTAACAGTAGATACAACAGATGCTGACTCAACATCAAAAGATATTACTGCGAATGACACTACATCAACAGATACTACGCTGGCATCAAACGATACTACAAACCAGCAAATGTCACCGGAACAATTTGCAAAAGAACATCCTTTCTTCTCTATCGCAATGATTGATCCGCAAAGCCCTGTTGCAGATGCTTATGTAAGAGAAGATGACCGAATGAGATTACAGTCAATGTTGAACAGACCTGATGTTCAAAAAGTAATTCCTGACAATGTTGAATTTGTATTTGATGCTAAACCGGTTACAACACAGGATGGAAAAGGAATTTACCGACTTTATCTTGTCAATAAAAAACCTGAGTTGACCGGCGGCGTTATTACAGACGCTATGGCAAACATCGACCCGATGAGCTCAGCGCCAATTGTAAATATGACAATGAATTCAGAAGGCGCTACTGAATGGGCAAGAATAACAGGCGCAAACATTAATAAACGTATTGCGATTATTCTTGATGGTGTTGTTTTCTCAGCTCCAAATGTAAATAATAAAATCACAGGCGGACGTTCACAGATTGAAGGTATGGCTGATCTTGAAGAAGCAAAACTTCTTGAAATAGTTTTAAAAGCCGGTGCGCTTCCTGCTCCTGTTGATATGATTGAAGAAAGAACCGTTGGACCGTCACTCGGTCAGGACTCAATCAACAGCGGATTTAATTCAGCGCTGATTGGTTACCTGCTTGTCGGTTTGTTTATGATCTTTTATTACCAAAAAGCCGGTACAGTTGCGGCAGCAGCTTTAACATTTACAGTTTTATTTATACTTGGAATTCTTGCAGGCTTCAGCGCTACACTTACTCTTCCGGGTATTGCAGGTATCATTCTTACAATTGGTATGGCCGTGGATGCTAATGTTCTTATCTTCGAAAGAATAAGAGAAGAACTGGCGACAGGTAAAACAATAAAAGCTTCAGTTGAAAGCGGATTTTCAAAAGCTAATTCTGCTATCATTGACTCAAACATTACAACATTTTTTACAGGTATTATTTTATACCAGTTCGGTACCGGACCTATACAGGGTTTTGCTTTAACTCTTATGATCGGTATTGTAACAAGTTTATTCAGTGCGCTAGTTATCGCAAGAGTTATTTTTGACTATATGGTCTCAAAAGGATCTAAAGTAAGTATTGGTTAATTAATCAAGCATTAAGGAGCAGATTACTAAATGCGTTTATTCGAAAATCTTAACTACGATTTTTTAGGAAAAAGAAAAATTTTCTACATCGTTTCAAGTGTATTATTCATTGTCGGTTTTCTGAACATTGCTTTCAGAGGATTGCAGTTCGGTATTGACTTTAAGGGTGGTTCTGAAATTGTATTACAGTTTCAAAAACCTGTTGATATTTCTGAGGTGAGAAATTCTGTCGAAAATATCGGACTTGGTTATATTGAATTGAAGACATTCGGCGGTGAAACAGGAGTTCTTGCAAGAACTGAATTACAGGAAATACCGGATTCGCTTTACCCGGTAATAATTTCAAATATTGAAAAAGAAATTGAATCAGTTTTTCCGGGACAGGAAAAGCAGATTACCGATACAACTGGAAATTCAGTCACTTATACATTTCCAAATCCTGAGACGACAAACATACTTGTAAAAAAATTGAATGAAGCGGGCTTCAGGACAAGTAAACTATCAGAAGAACCAACTAATACTGAATTAATGGTAAGTGTTGGTATTTCTGATTGGATTAAAGAAAACCTTCGTGAAAAAATGACTGATAATCCGTTTACAGTTTTGAAAGAAGACAAGGTTGGTCCTAAAATAGGGGAGGAACTCAAACAGGATGCTGTTGTAGCAGTTTTACTTTCAATGTTAGTTATACTTGTATATCTTGGTTTCAGGTTCAAATTCATATTCGCTGCAGGCGCAGTTGTAGCTTTATTTCACGATGTTTTAATTACTCTTGGATTATACGCCCTGCTTTATGATGTTATCCCGGGTTTAAATCTTGAGATTGACCTGACAATTGTTGCAGCATTTTTAACTCTTGTAGGTTATTCAATCAATGATACAGTTATTGTTTTTGACAGGGTAAGAGAAAATCTGAAAATTCATAAAACACTTGCTATTGAAGATGTGATGAATAAAAGTATCAACAGAACAATGAGCAGAACAATATTAACAGGCGGTACCACATTGCTTACAGTGTTTGTACTTTTGTTATTCGGAGGTGAAGTGTTAAGAGCATTTGCATTTACCTTGTTCTTCGGTATTGTTATCGGAACATATTCTTCGATATTTGTTGCGAGCGCTTTAGTTCTTGATTATGCTGAAAGGTATAAAAAGAAAGTTCAGTTTTAATCAGACACACGTTTTCTAAAAACAAAACCTCACTTCAATTGTGAGGTTTTGTTTTTTAAACCGCTTAGTTCCTCAACAAATTACTAATTTCATTTATGATTTCCGGATTACTTGCTTAAACAAAATCCGGACGATTTTTTCATTTGCTCTTCAGTGTCTTCTATTAATTGACAAATTAATTTTATTATGAATTATCATAAAACAAAAATCCCGGGAATCTCCCCTTCTTCCCGGGATTTCTAATTCAATCACAATTTGTTTACTGAAGCATCAGTGTGATTAATATTTTAAGTACTGGTTCATTATCGAAAAAATGTACTAAGAGTTAAACTTATTTTTGTGTCAAAAGGAGAGTATTTTGAGAAAATATTCGGGAGTTGAAAAAATAAGACTTGGATTTCGAAAAAATTATGCGCTCAAAAATTTAATAGTCTTAATGGTTGAATAATTAATCACGGACTTTCACTATAACCATTGTCATATCATCGTTCTGTTCTGCGCTGCCGCGGAATTTTTTAAGAGAGCCCCAGATATTATTTACAATTTCAGATGATCTTTTTTCTGTCTGGTTCTTCAGAAGTTCTGATAATTTTTCTTCACCGAAAAGATCATTTTGTTCGTTCATTGCTTCTACTATTCCGTCTGAGAAAAATGCAAATATCTGACCTTGCTGTAATTGTACTTCTTCCTCATTTAAAGTACGGCTGAATAATTCACCCTTTTCCAATCCCACCCCTATGCCCTGGGTTCGGAAAGATTTTACAGTACCGTTCATTGCTTTAAGCAGCGGAACATGTCCGGCACGACAAAACCGCACTGTCCTGGTCTCAACATCAAAAAGTGCAAGTGTCATTGTAACAAATGAGCTTCGGTCAATTGAAGCAAATATTTTCTGATTTACATCAATAAGTATTTCTTTAGGTGATTTTCCTTCTGCGCAAGATAATTGTATCATTGTCTGAAGTTTGGTCATATAAAGTGATGCTGACAATCCTTTTCCTGAAACATCACCAACCACAATAAAAACCTGTTTATCTGATACAGGTATCATATCAAAATAATCTCCGCCTACCTGCATTGCAGGAATCATCTCACCGCATATATCGAGACCGTTTAAAAACGGGATACACTGTGGCAAAAGTCCCTGTTGTATTTTTCTTGCAAGGTCAAGGTCTCTTTCAAGTTTTATTTTTTCAGCTTCACTTTGATAAAGTCTTGCGTTTTCTAATGCAATTGCTGATTGAGCAGCAGCGGCATTTAACAGATCAAGATCTTTGCCGGCAAATTGTGAACCTGAATGTTTGAGACCGAATAACAATAACCCGATCACACGTGTTTTAAGTATCATCGGTATAACTGTAAATATCTGCTGATTTTTTAATACTTTTGACTGTTCGGGAAAAAACAAATCAAATTCATTCTGTTCAATTAAAAGCCGCTGCGATGCATTTTGTTTTTCTTTAAGATAATGTTCAAGGAAGGTGCTGTTGATCTTAAATTCATCAACCGTAAGACCTTTCTGTCTTGCTAACTTAAATGAATCCGAGCCTGATTCTTTTAAAAACAGTCCATACTGTTTTACTTTAAGTGATTCAACAAAAGTTTCTTTCATCGTATCGAGTATATTTTCCAAACCAACTACGGTTGCAACTTCATTACTGAACTTCATAAGCACTTTTTGATATGCAAACTGTTCGGGATAAAACCTGGCTGTAAGAAAATCCTGGAACTTATCTTTTGTTGACTGGAATATTATTGCAAATGCAATAAAGATTAATCCAGCAATGATTCCCTGGTAATCCGTACCTATAAATTTGCTTATACTCTGCCCGATCACATAGATGACAAAAAAGTATATTGCAGCCACCGTAATTGTAGCCGCTCCATAAACAATAGTGTTTTTTATTACAACACTAACATCAAGCAACTGGTAACGGAATATTGAATACCCGAATGCAATCGGAACTATTGTTACAAGAATCACGGGCATATAAAATTCGGGTGAGTTAAAAACTGTATCCGTAATTGCCGGAGCGATAAATGCGGTGTATATTGATGCCAGGATACCGAGTGTAAATGCAGCCAGTATAATAAATATCGGTTTTTTCTCTTCCTTTGTTTTTAGTCTTCTGTAACTGACTATTAGTGATATATATCCGATAAGATTACCGACTGTAATCAAAGATAAAATAAAGTTAACAGCCAGAAAGAAAATCTGAAGATATTTTTGATCACCGCCATAGCTAAGAAAAGCGATACCGAATGTAACTAAAAATAAAATTGACGGGAAAACAAACAACAGAACTTTAAGCCATCTGCGTTCAAGCATTTTAAATGGTTTAGGAAATGACCAGAAAAAATAAACAATCATAAAGGGAAGAAATGAAGCCCCAAGACACCATAAATATCCTGCGAAAGCAAGAAACAAAGTGTTTATATCCGGTGTTCTGAAAAAGAAATCATTCTGTATGATAATATTTAACCCGGAAAAAACTGTAGCAGCGCCTATCGCATAAAATAATTTTTGAATTGTTCCGTCAGGCTTTGCCATGAGAACGACAAACGCAATCAGCATCCATATCAATCCCTGTAACGCTGAAGCAAGTGAACCAAACTGGATAAGTTTTTTTATATATACGGTTGTATGGTGTACTTTTCCATCCCGTATGTATGTGTACGGGGCATAATCACCGCTGGAAAAAGTATTTAAAATAGTCTGTGCATGGAATTCATCTTTTAGCGGAATATTATTTATTGCAATAAGCTGATCACCGTTTCTTATTCCGGCGTTCCAGGTTACACCGTTTTCCTTTATCAACTGAAAAAATAATCTGACCTCACCGGTTTTACTTTTAGCGGGTCTCCATATACATTCATCATTTGATGTTACTCTTACTTCAAGTGTATAATATATATTGATGAGCGAAACAATTATCAGGACGACTGACAGAGCTACTATAAGATGATTACGGAATTTTAATAATATGTTTTTTATATCTCTCATCAGATTTTTTTCAGTTCACTTTGATTACAATTAGGGTAATATCATCAGACTGCAAAGCCCCTGTAGCAAAATTTTTAACTTCCTGTTGAATGATAAACAATAACTCAGCGGAATTTTTGTCTGTATTTTTTAGAACAAGTTCTTCAAGGCGTTCGTCCGAAAACTCATCTCCTACTTTATTCATTGCTTCTGTAATACCATCCGTAAACATAACAATTACATCATCCTTCTGCAGTTCAATTTTTTCAGTTTCGTATGGACGAAATGTTTTCATTACACCGAGTATCAGTCCGCCTTTTTCAAGTTTTTTTATTTTGCCTTCTCTGATTAAGAGCGGCGGATTGTGACCGGCATTCACATAGTTAAGTGATTTTTCAATTTCATCAAGTATTCCCCAGCAGAATGTAATAAACTTACCATCGGATGTATTTTCCGTTATAAGGTCATTTATCAATGCTGTGGCTTCATCAATATTCATCCCGCGTCTGCAAATAATTTTTAGAAATGCTTGAATATTTGCCATAAGCAGTGAAGCAGGCACACCTTTGCCGGACACATCTGCAATTGCTACACAAAAACTGTTTTCATCTAAAGGGATAATATCATAATAATCACCACCCACCTGTTTCGATGAAAGATTCATTGCTGCAATGTCAAAATTTCTGAATTCAGGTATTGAATGTGGAAGAAGATTACGCTGAATGTCTCTAGCAATCTCAAGTTCTTCTTCAAGTTTTTGTTTTTCAAGAGCTTCAACAAACAGTCTTTTGTTTTCAAGTGATATTATTGCAAGACTTCCTACTGAATAAATAAATTCAATGTCAGATGAATTGTAATCACTTTTATGAATCCTGTTGCCAAGAATAATAAGACCTTTTGTTTGTCCTTGTATCTGCATTGGAACGATCAGTTCGATATTATTACGTTCAAGTTCGGGATAATTTTGAGCAATCTCGGATTTTGTAATCGAACTTGTAAGTGTGTTAAGTCCATAACTTCTGATTACCTGGAGCAGTTCGTCCCTGTTATATTTTGATTCAAGAATTTGTACATCATCATTATCAAATAACACAACTGCAAATTTTGAAATAAGGAACTGACCTATTACAGAATACACGAGCAGTTTTGCAACTTTTGTGCTTTCAGAAAATAACCCGAACTCTTTACTCATCTCAAACAAAGTGTTCAGTCTTTGAATACGTGAATCAAGAGCACGATTAACTTTTTTAAGTTCTTCAATAACCATAGAATTCTGAATAGCTGATGCTGATATGTTCAGAATAGTTCTTAGAAATTCCAGGTCGTCTTTTGTGTAAGATGACTTGTTTAGTTTTTCACCAAGACAGACAATGCCCACACAATCATTTGAGGAATGGATTTTTTCAACTGCATACAAACCGCTGTCACGAAGATAATTCCTGAAATTCTCTCCGTCGATACATTCATCGGTTGCATCCATTTGCGGGAAATTATTTTTTACATCATCACTAATTCCCTTAAAATTTTTAAGAACAATTTTGCCATCTAAGTTTAGCGCAATCAGTCCTTTTGTTGCTAGGAATTTTCCCATGCAGGTAAGAAGTACATTGTTAGTAATAAAATTCAGATCTAAGCTGGAATTAATAATTCTGCTGAAGTCAACAAGTGCGGTAAGATTTCTTTTAACTCTGAGTCCGTCAATTTCACTCATTTTAAGTTGAAGTATTTAAATTTTTAGAGAGAAGAACCTGGTTATATTTTCCGGGTATAGAAATATATTTAACATCATCCATCAGTGTTTTCATCAGGTACATGCCTAAACCACCAACCCTGTGCTGCTGATAATATTTTTTAAGATCAGGCGGCGGAATGGTATCCGGTTCAAACGCAGTACCGTAATCTATAATTGTAATAGTCAGCCTTTTATCACTATAAAGCAGTTTGATTATAATCTCACCATCCGGATGAGATTTATATGCATGTTTTATAATGTTTGTACAGGCTTCATCGACTGCAAGAGTCATATTGTCTATTGCATCCGGGGTAAAACCGATCTCCCTTGCAGCATTAAACAGGAAGTCCCTGATCTTTGCAAGATTATCGGTTTTGCTTGTTACAACAAGCTCTTTCCGGAAAGTTTTATTTTTTTCACTTTTCACTTTTGTTGATCTCATTAAATTTTGATAGCGCTTCTTCTTCGGTTTTAAATATTTCATACAACAAAGGAAATCCGAGCAGATCAAAGATGTTATAAACCTTATCAGTCATGTTCGCCAGTTTTATATCACCTCTGTTTTCCCTCATCTTTTCTATGAAAGCCATAAAAACCCCGAGACCCGCACTGCTTATGTAAGCGAGTTCTTTAAAGTTTACAACGGTTGAATAACGACCTTTATCAATAAGTGAAGCGAAGGTATTTTCCAAAGCAGGTGCTGTGTGTGCGTCAAGATAACCCTTAAGGTAAATGACGCTTACATCACCTTTGTCTGAAACCGATGTACTAAATTCTGACATTCTTTTTCTCCATTAAATTATTTACGGGTGTTTCACCCAAACTTAAATCTTTAGTTTGTTTTTTCCACTTCAAGATAACTAAAGTAATATCATCGTGCTGTGAATTATTTTGTGAAAAAAGTGTTATATCTTTTATAACTTTATTTGAAATCTCATCTACATCTGAACTGCTGTTTTCAATTAATAACTCTTCAAACTGTTGTTCGCCAAAATCTTCCATCTCTGAATTTTTTGCTTCTGTAATTCCATCAGTATAAAGTACCAGCAGATCATTTTCTTCAAGGTCAACATTAATTTCTTCAAGCTGGTTTTCAAAGTTGTCTGTAAAATCAAGTCCAAGCCCTATCCCTGCAGGTCTTAAATGTTCTATCTTGTTTTCCCGTATCAACAATAACGGACAGTGCCCGGCTCTTGATAACGTAAGCACTTCATTCTTAAAATCTATAACACCGTATGCTGCGCTTATAAAAACTTTTTTATCAAGAGTTTTTTTCAGGATCTGGTTTGCTTTGATGAGAATTTCTTTTGGACTGTTTATGGTTTTTGATAAAGATTCAAACACACCTTTCATTTCGGCCATTATAAATGCTGCGGATATTCCTTTACCGGAAACATCTGCAATAACAAATCCTAATTTCGAGTTATCAAGATTAAAGAAATCATAATAATCACCGCCAACTTCAAAAGCCGGAATAAATACAGATGAAATCGTCAGATCATTGCAGAGAGGGTTTTCTGCCGGAAGTATCTTTTTTTGAATTTCGCGGGCAACATCAAGTTCTCTTTCCATTCTTTCTTTTTCAATTGATTCTTCCAGCAATCGTGAATTTTCAAAAGCAACTGAAGCATAATCAGTAAAAGTATCTAATGCGTTTTTATCTTCTTCATCAAAAATAAAGTCATTCTTTTTAACGGTTATCAGGTAGCCTTTTATTTCATTATGCGTCTTTAAAGTTGATACAGCAACCTGATTATAGTTATCACTAAGTGATTCGGTGTTTTCTAATTTTTTAAGACTATATACTGAGGTTGCACTATTATCATTTTTTTTATTTGCGTTAAGAACAAAATTGGTCAGGATTTCTGCATCAACATATCCGATGTTTTTTGATGAAATTGTTTTCATTCCGGTTGTGTCATTCCAAATAACCCAGGCTGCATTTGCATTACATATTTTTACTGCAAGATCAGCAACAGTGTCTCCAAGCTCATTAAAATCCAGAACTCTAGTAATAAGTTTGCTGAAATACTGGAGTGATGATACCTCCTGGGCTTTTCTGTCAAATACATCAGCCGTAGGCAAATGAAAAAGAGTAGTAAAAAATAATACCGTAAAATAGACAGCACCGTAAACAAGTATTATATGAAGAAGCTGGTTCAATACCGGGCTGTAACTACTTAACAGAATATTCTGATATTTATCATCACTGCTGTTGACCAGATTAACAATAAATAAAGCAGATATAATAACTGATAAGATCAGCAATGATATTTTGTCTTTTTTAACTATGAAAGCAATCCAGGAAATACGAATTGAGTTTATTGCAATCAGTATAACTGAAACTATAAAAAAAGTGTTTTTAATGAACGATAAATCTTGATATGGATCTAACAATGTGGAAACGGAGGCAAGTACAAAAAACACTATCATTGTGTTAAAGTAGATGCTGACATTTCTTTTCTGTTTGAAGTAAAAAAGTTCTTTGAACGTGAGAAAGATATAACTCGCAGTGATCAGTGTGAAAAGTACATAAGCAAAAGAAATTGTTGAAAATATAAGTCCGGGATTTTTAAGTCTGCTTTCAAGACTTCCGAAAAATCCGTTTAAGATATCACCTGAAAAAGTAATAATGAAAAATAAAATTGCGTTCAGTATCCCGATATTAAGGACTGATGACAGTGGGTTTATCTTTCTTGATCTGATCACTTCGGATAAATAATATGTTAGTGAAATTAATGTGCAGACCAAAAGGAGTTCGCTGATGAACGATGTTAGTACTGTTTCAGTTTTCAGTGCGAAGAGTTTGTACAGATAGAATGCTGAGAGAAATCCAACAAACAGCCGGAATCTCGAATTCTTTCTTATATGAATGATATTAAACTTCATATCTGTACACTAAAATCCATTTTATTATTGAATACCATACAAACTCGGGGTAAAAATAAAGCTAATCGGATAAAAATGTAAATATTTTATATGAACGGAACATTATACGGATGACCTGAAATAAACTCATCTGCTTTGACGGGAATCCGGATGCTTTTACAGGTACTTATATATTTTGTCACCTAATACTTTGGTGAGTCCAAGCGGCAGCCTGTTCCAGATTAATTTTCTTAGCTTACCGTCACCTCTTCCGCTGTCAATTTTTTCAGAATCAAATTTGCCAGGCAGTGGATAGTAGTAATGGTAGATCTGAATCTCATCACAACCCCATTTACTTTTAAATCTTGCAAGTCCTTCATTATCAGATGTAACTTCACCAAAATCAAAAAAACTGTAACCTTCAGCGCACGCTCTGTGAATAGCCGTGTAGAGGACAAGGTCGTTCTGATGAAGCGGCGGTTCATTCATTTTTCTACCGTTGAATGAATAGAAAAATGTTTTGTTATACTTAAGAAATATTGAACCGGTGAGTAATCTTTTATTGCCGTTTTCATTTATTTCTGCAACCAGAAGATTCATCAGACCTTTGGATCTTAAATTCTCAAACAAAAATTTAAAGAGTCTGTATGATCTTGCAGGAACGGCTACATATCTCATTGTTTCAAGATATAATTTGTACCATGCTTTAAGATCATCTTCAGTTTCTGCTTCACGTATTGATATTCCGGAATTGATTGCTTTGTTCACCGCACTTTTAATCCGGTGATTTTTTGTTTTATTGCCGAATCTTATTTGTTCCGGACTCTCAGGAAGTGAGAGTGTGTAAGTGCTTCTCCAGTTTATTTTTTTTATCAGAGATGAATCTACACATAATTCACCGTCTCTAGATTTTACCTGAAGCACATATCCATCATTTATTAATTTTAGTTTTGAAGCAGCATCAAGTAATTTTTTTTTTAGTTCATGAGTAGATGCAACCGGTCCGCATAGAGGGGTTCGTGGTAAAGAGGAGATTCTTTTACCGGCAGCCATTCCACCTATTCCGAATGGAAATCCATTCGAAGGAAGTAAAGGAAAAACACCCTTTAGCATATCATTAGAATCAAACGCCCCCAGAACAACAGATGCTTGTCCGTATTCTGATTCAAGTGCTTTTAACCAAAAGGGATGCTGAAAAATTACCGCGTCTTCAGTTGTAGATAGAATTTCAATCCACTGAGAATCAAAAGAATGATCGATTTCTCTTATTTTATATTCGCTCGTCATTGAATTTTTTATATGTCGTTCCAAAATTTCTCTGTTAGACTCAAAAATCTTTCCAGACAAAAATTACGAAAAAGAAGTGAGGAATAATTTTATGATAAATAATAATTTTAATCATCCATTGTGATTTATGAGACGATCAACTATTTTTAATCAAAGAAAAGTTATTTTTATAAATTCGCCGGGAAGTTGAGTCAGAAATCGGGTTCTCAAATTATTACAATATCCAGGTGCTTGTCTCAATTATTATTCTTGTTTAAAAAGCTTACGTTCAAATGGTAATTTCTATTCCATTAAAGAAACAAATAACTGGTTAAACAGTTATTATTTATTAAATAATCTGGTCTGAATATTGCTAAAATTCAGCGTTTATTATTTATCAATTCTAAAATATTATGAGGTAGGAGTTTGAAAGCTCACAATAACTGGAAACATCATTTAAAACACATTTGGATTTTTATACTTGTAGTATTTGTTCTTGGTGATGAATCAGTGGCAAATGATATAAGAGTTACAAATGTAAGATTAACAGGACAGGTAAATGATTCTCACACCTTTGTCAATTTTGATCTGAACTGGGAAAATTCATGGCGTAACAGCACCAACTGGGATGCGGCATGGATTTTTGTAAAATACAGAGTTGGAAGCGGAGATTGGTTTCATGCAACTCTATCATCAGATGAACTTAACCATACTGCACCAACAGGATCGACAATAGCACCGGCATCGGATGGTAAAGGTGTTTTTATTCACAGAAACTCTGATGGAACAGGAGAAAATATTTTTAATGATGTTCTGTTGAGATGGGACTATCCCGTTGATGGTGTAGCCAATGACGCACAGGTAACTGTAAAAGTTTTTGCGATAGAGATGGTGTATATACCGGAAGGAAGTTTTCAGGTTGGTGATGGCAGCTCAACTAACAGGTTTCATATCGCAGGTGATCCTTCAACACCTTTCACAATCAGTTCAGAAGCAGAGATTATTTTGAATGATACGATAACAACGAATCCAAATCCGAACAGTCTCTGGGCTACAGGTGGATTCAGATACGATACCGGTTTAATTCCCGCTGAATTTCCGAAAGGGTATGATGCTTTTTATATAATGAAATATGAGATAACCCAGGGACAGTATGCTGATTTCTTAAATACAGTTACAGCGTTACAATCAGATAATCGTTTTGATGTGATACTGGCTGACAGACATACAATAACAGGTGTGCATCCATGGGTTGTTGCTGGAAGACCATCCCGCGCATGTAACTATCTTTCTTATATGGATGGTGCTGCATATGCGGCCTGGGCGGGACTAAGGCCAATGACTGAATTTGAATTTGAAAAAGCATGCCGCGGTCCCGAAAATCCTGTTGCCGGTGAATATGCCTGGGGAAATACTTTCTTTGACTATACAGGAAATGTTAGCGGTGCCGAAGATGGAACTGAAACTGTAATCGGAGACATGAATGTTAATGCCGGAGCAACAATATTTTCAAATGGTGATGGAGCTTATGGTCCGCTTAGAACAGGAATTTTTGCTGCGACACTTAATACGCGTCAGGGTTCAGGCGGTTCATATTATGGAGTAATGGAACTTTCCGGCAATACCTGGGAAACGGTGATAACTGCCGATAGTCTTGGAAGAAACTTTCAGGGCACCAATGGAACCGGTGTATTATCAAACGGCGGATCTGCAACTAATACGGATTGGCCGGGGTTTTCACTTACAAGCGTTCAGTTTGCTGATGGGTCAGGCGGGCGTGGTGGAGGATTTAATAGTATTGAATCATTACAGATTTCTTCACGCATATATGCAAGCACTGGTGCAGGAAGATCAGGCGGCAATGGTTTCCGTTGTGTAAGAAAAGCAAATTCAAATCAGAGTGGACTATGAAAATGAAAAAAAATATTTTAATCGCTATACTTTTACTTAACACAGTAATGTCATTCGCTCAATACAACGGCGGGAGCGGATCGGGTTTTGTTTCCGGTTCTTCAACTGCTGTTACATTGTCAGCATTTTTGCAAGGTCCTTACAGCAGCGGCAGTATGACAACAACTTTGAACACAAATAATTTTATTCCGCTCTCCCAGCCTTATAATACATCTCCCTGGAATTATACAGGGACAGAAACTGTCGGAAGTATTCCTGCAGGTGTTGTTGATTGGGTACTCATTGAACTCAGAAGAAATACTGCTGACTCATCAACTATTCAGAAAAGAGCTGCATTTATTTTGAATGATGGTACCATAACAGATATCGATGGTACAAGCCCTATAAATTTTTATAGTGCCGGTGATATAAGCAGTTATTATGTTGTTATAAGACACAGAAATCATCTTGCGGTTATGAGTGCAAATTCTTTATCTTTAACCAGTTCACTTTCCGGTTCCTATTTGACAGGTGGAAATTCCGAGTATGATTTCAGCACAGCACAAACACAGGCATTTGGAACAAACCCGATGTTTGATTTAGGAAGCGGTGTTTTAGGAATGAGGTCCGGGGATTCAAATAATTCTAATATAGTAACATTTTCTGATGTCTCTGGAATAATTTCAAATAATAATCAAACAGGTTATAATAGTAACGACATTAATATGTCAGGTATTGTTACCTTTGCTGACGTATCGCAAATAATTTCAAATAATAATAGTAGTACACAGGTACCGTAAATGGAGAGAGATATGAAAAAATTTGTCCAGGTAATTTTCGTTTTTTTATTCGTTATTTTGGTTTGTGAAACTGCTTTTGCACAAAGAACTGCAACACATACGTTAACGAATTTTAATGTAAATACTATAACAAATAAGTTCTCGTTTGATATATATTCGATTAGAACTGGTGGAACCTCTATTAGAGTTGGAAATACAAGCTACTATATAGATTTCAATTTCAATGCATTGACTAACCCAGTCATCTCCAACATCAACACGAAATTTTCTACTGAGTCTGAAACTTTAGATTATGACTTAATGACAGTGTTGGTTGTAAGTAATAAGATTGCTGTCACAATAAATTTTACCGGAAATGGAGATGGAACGGGTGAATTGCTTTCAACAACTCCCACAATTGGAGAACGAATATGCACTATTACATTAGATATCACTAATCAAGCATCTAATGCGAACATTACCTGGGATTTAGTTAACTCTGCGATGCAAACACCACTCCTTCAAGCTTTGGTCAGCACTTATGAGGGTTCTTTTAACGCTCCTCTTCCAGTCGAACTTTCCTCATTCACATCAAAACTTATGAATGATAAAGTACAGCTTAACTGGTCAACAAAAACCGAAGTAAATAATTTCGGTTTTGATATTGAACGTTCGACAGATGGAATTAGTTTTTCCAAAATAGGTTTTGTTGAAGGACACGGAAATTCAAACTCAGAAAAAAATTATTCATATACAGATGCACCAAAATCTTCATCCAAATATTCATACAGACTAAAACAACTGGATACAGACGGCAAGTATGAATATTCAAAAATTGTGGAAGTTGATTATGTTGTTAAACCAACAGAGTATGCGTTGTCTCAGAATTACCCAAATCCTTTTAATCCTTCAACTGTTATTAAATACCAGCTTCCTAAAGATAATTTTGTCAGTCTGAAAGTTTATAACGCTATTGGTCAGGAAGTCGCAAATCTTGTAAACGAGGTGAAACCAACAGGTGTTTATGAAGTTAATTTCGATGCTTCAAATCTGTCGTCAGGAATTTATTATTACATTCTGCGAATTGGTTCTGGTAGCAGCAATGAGTTCACCCGAACAAACAAGATGGTACTGCTTAAGTAATTTATAATCCGCCAATGGCGGACAAGTTCTACAAAGTACAATTAAGGCGATTCTTTGAATCGCCTTTTTTATTTGCATAATCGGGAGGGTTACAAATCGTTCCTACTTCCAGGGTTTTAATTTCATTAATTCCGCAGAAATAAAGTCTGATATTAAATCGTAAGTCTGGTCTTTGTAATGAACATCATCATAAAAATAATCCAGGGTTTTGGGAATTGCTTTATCAAGATCAATGAACATAGTTTTTTTGTCGTGTGCAATTTGTTTTATCTTTTGATTGTAAGCTGTCAATCCATCCATTGCAGTTCTGAAACTCCATCGTTTACCGTTGCCAACGGCTTCGGTATTAAGCATATGCAAAGCAGCTAATTCTTCTTCTATCATAGATTCTTTATACATATTCGGTTCTGTCATAAGAATTATTTTTGTTTTATCTAATAAACATAATTCAATAAGTGTATTTAAATTATTTTCAAATGATTTTAATCCTGTAAACTCAACTGCATTCACTTCTTCAGGTTGTTTAAAGTACCAGTTGTGCCCGATAGTTTGTATCACCATTTGAATAAGACTTGATCTGTTAACAAGATTTGTGAACGGACCTAAAAAATGTCCATAATCCTGCCTGAACACTCCGCCGCTGAATCTTGAAAAATCAGCATTGTTAAGCAGGTCATTAATATTATGCATCACGATTATAAGATCCGGTTTATGTTCGCGCAGGTTCTGAATATAATTTGTAAGTGAATGTTGAGTTGTGTACCACTGTCTTCCGAAATTATAAAGTTTAACCGGCTTTGCGGTTGATACTTCAGCCAGTTTTTCTTCAACCATTTTTGTCCAGTCTCTGCCTGTTTTATCCTTAAACTCAGTAGTAGATCCGCCAAGACAAAAAATATTATAACTGCTGTAATTTATTTGCGGAACATTTACAGGTTTAAGCTGCAGGTAGGAATGAAACTCACTTATGTTTTTTGAAAGTGCTTTTTGATAAAAATAATCACCTGCCGGATATAATAATGAAACAAGTACGAGAATGGCAATACACAATAAAACTACAGCGCCGGGTTTAATTCTTTTTGCGCGTATTGAATAGTAAAAGAAAATAATTCCTCCAATAAAAACCGGGTAGAATATTTTCACTCCGAGAATAACTGCCTGCGGACCCCAATGCAGCTTAGACATTACCGGATCATTAAAAAAGAAACCTAAATAAACATAACCTGAAGCAAGTGTGAACAATACGAAGAAAAGAATATTCCATCGCGTAAACAGTTTAACATTTGAACTGTTCATTGTTTTTCTCTTGGATTAATATGTTGATAAAAATGACACGATTAATTTTTAACCGATAATAAAACCTGACGATTGATAAGATTGATTTTAATTCATCATTACTTTTAAGCTTTATGTGGCTAAAGCCGGTTTTGATTTTGTTAATTTATCCGTCAGCTAAAGCTGACGGAAATAAATTTTTATTTTTTGATCTAAATTTTGTTTCAGTTGACTTCAGGTATTTGCTAAGACATCAAATAATATTTCCGACTTGAATCATATCGTAAATTCTGATGCAGCTAAAGCTGACGGAAATATGGATTATTTCTTTTACATTTTTTTATCCATTTCAGTTGACTTTAGTCAACTGATAACATTAAAAAAATGGTTTCGGCTTTAGCCACATTAACAATTTTATTTATAACTTTTTTAATTCGCTTCAACCCCTAATTCCTTAAGTATATAATCTGCACCGCCGACTTTTTGTGTAACCCAAAGAACATATCTGATATCTACACCAATAGAGCGGCTGTATTCTTCACTCCAGGCAAAATCATTTATGGTTGCTTCAAATGCTCTGTCAAAGTTAACACCGATCAGTTCACCATAAGCATTTAGTATCGGGCTGCCTGAATTTCCTCCGCTTGTATCTGTATTATAGCAAATTGCAACCGGTACATCATTTAATTTTTTATCTACGAATCTTCCGAAATCTTTTTTGTCATACAGTTCTCTTATTTTCGGAAGCAATAAATAGTCACCGTCTTCTCTTCCCTTTTGAATAACTCCTTTTAACGAAGTTATCGGTGAATAATAAACAGCGTCAGCAGGTGCATACCCGCGTATGTAACCATAGGTAAGACGAAGTGTACTGTTAGCATCAGGGATAAACAATTTCTCTTTCCATATTTTTTTCATCTTCGGTATTCTTTACTTTGCCTATCACATTTACCATATCTAACAATGGATCATCTTCAAGCTCAGGTGAATCAATTAAATCCAGCACATTATCAAGTTCAACAAATTCTGATGATGAATAAAGCTCATCGATATATTGTTCAAGTTCATCATTTGTAACTGAGCCGTCAATAAAATTAAAAAAATCCGTCGAAGTAATTTCTTTCATTGATAAAGCATCACTCAGAATTTTATACATAATTTTTTTGTCTGTATCCGGTCTGAATCCTGCATATAATTCAGTCATTTGTTTCTTCAATGTTTCCCTGTTTTTTTCCTGGAAGGATGATCTGCGTTCACTATCAGGTTTTTGAAGTTCCAGTTTGTAATTTTTATACCAATCGCCCATTCTGAAAAGTGTACTGAATCTGTTCAGCATCTGTATTACTAAAGGAAGTTTGCCTGAATTAAATCTATCCTGGTAAACTTCGTTAATGTCTGCAAGTACTTTTTCGTAATTTGATTTAAGGTCACCTCTGCTGTTAATGAATTTTTGAAGCTCCTGTTCTTCATTTATTTTTTGCTGAACTAAGCCGAGGCGTGATAAACCCTGCAGTTTGCCCCGATAATTTTTTTCAGTGTTTGCAAGACTTTTTATAGTCGGCGAAATTTCAAGCGCATATTGAGGATCTGTTTCTCCGATTTGTTTGTGCAGATCCATCATCCATTCAAACAGTTCTGAAACATAAGGCAGAAGATATTTTTCCTGGTACTCAAGAAATTGTGAAGGCTGATGTTTAAATGTTCTTCCCGGGTAACCAAGAATAAAAACAAAATCTTCTTCATTAACCCCGTTAGGATTTACCTTTAAATATTTTTTAGGTTTGAACGGAACATTATCTTTCGAATATGCAGCGGGTGAACCATCCGGTGCAACATAAGCACGGATGAATGCAAAGTCACCGGTATGGCGGGGCCATACCCAGTTATCGGATTCGCCGCCGAATTCTCCAATTGATCTTGGAGGAACATAGACAAGTCGTACATCATTTATAGTTTTGTATCTGAAAAGAACATACGACTGACCGACAAACATTTCAGAAACAGCTGCTTTAATTGTACTGTCTTTTTTCTCTTCTTCTTTTACTAATTCCGCAATTTTTTTTGAGATTGCTTCACTTCGTTTTGTAATATCATCGGCTTTGTTTGCTGCTTCTAAAATAATAGCAGAAACATCCTCATAAGAAACAGTGATTCTTGCTGTAATTCCCGTAGCCGGTATTTCTTTATCGCGGGTCGGTGCACTGAATCCGTTTTCAAGGTAGTTATTTTCAAGTGTGCTGGCATTCTGCACAGCATCAAAAGAACAGTGATGATTGGTAATGATCAATCCATCTGCAGAAACAAACGAACCTGTACATCCTGTTATATTTACTAAAGCATCAATAAGACTTGTACCATCAGGGTTATAAAGTTCATCAATAC